>JAZQYM010000041.1:0-73971 GCA_045633525.1 Alistipes sp.
GAGGACATCAACCGTGGTGCTATCGTATCTACACAGGATATGATGCAGGGTAAGGTTCCAGGTTTGCAGGTTATCCCTGGCGATGGTGGTCCTAACTCAGGTGCTACAATGCGTATTCGTGGTATTTCATCACTTAACGCAAGCTCTAACCCACTTGTTGTAATCGACGGTATTCCAATTGCAAACGATATGGGTGGCGGTATGTCTAACCCATTGTCTATGGTTAACGCCAACGATATTGAGTCGTTCACCGTATTGAAGGATGCGTCTGCAGCTGCTATCTACGGTTCACGTGCATCTAACGGTGTCATCATCATCACAACTAAGAAGGGTAAGGGTAACAAGATGAATGTATCTTATAATGGTTCATTCAGTGTATCTCAGAACTCTGGCGTTCTTCCAGTGATGTCTGCTACAGAGTATAAGGAGTTTATCCGTGAGTCATTTGCTGGCACTACAACACTCGAGACTATCGAGGGTATGTTGGGCGATGCAAACACCGATTGGCAGAGCCTTATCTTCCGTACAGCATTGTCTCACGACCACAATGTTAGCATCGTTGGTAACGCTGACAACTCTTTGTTCTTCGACGAGATGCCATACCGTGCCTCTGTAGGTTACACAAGCCAGCAGGGTACTTTGCACGGTTCTCAGTACGATCGTTTGACTTTGGACTTCAACGCATCTCCAAAGTTCTTCAAGGAGCACCTTACTGTATCACTCTCTGGTAAGGGTGTTTACAGCTTCGAGGATACTGCAAGCAATGGTGCTGTAGGTCAGGCTGCATTCTTTAACCCAACAATGCCTGCATACACTCCTGGTGGTAATATGATTACTAACGGTTACTTCCAGTATGGTGATAAGCTTTCAAGTGGTATTTTCAACCCTAACAAGTTGGCTTCAAACAACCCACTTTCAACCCTTTACGACCAGATCTCTGAGAAGAATGCATACCGTTTCTTGGGTAATATTCAGTTGGATTATAAGGTACACGGCTTCGAGGCTTTGCGCTTCAACCTTAACCTTGGTACCGACTATGCTTACTCTAAGTCATTCAACAAGACTATGCCAAGTTCACGTGACGCGTGGTTGGATAGCGATGCAGTAGGTTGGGGTCAGTATCAGGAGGGCTTCGGTACTAACTACAACAACCTTTTGGAGTTCTACGGTAACTACAACGAGTCATTTGGTAAGCACAATGTAGATGCTACTGCTGGTTACTCTTGGCAGCACGTTTACGGTGGAGGTAACTCATACGGTTACTTCAATAAGACTAACGAGAAGAACCCACGTCACGATACAACATTCCGTGCTGAGGAGAGCTTCATCGTATCATTCTTCGGTCGTTTGAACTACTCTTACGATTCACGTTACTTGTTCACATTCACTATGCGTGCCGATGGTTCTTCAAAGTTCTCTAAGGAGAATCGTTGGGGTTACTTCCCATCAGCAGCATTTGCTTGGAATGTTAAGGAGGAGGCCTTCTTGGAGGATAGCGAGGCTATCTCTACATTGAAGTTGCGTTTGGGTTATGGTGAGACAGGTCAGCAGGAGATTGGTAACTACAAATATCTTGCAGGTTATTACCAGTCAACTGGTTCACACGATCAGGCATTTATGGGTAGCGATGGCTACTACAGCTACTATACTCCAAAGGCATACAACCCTGATATCCGTTGGGAGACTACCGTTACTTACAACGCTGGTATCGACTTCGGTTTCTGGGATGGTTTGGTAGATGGTAGCGTTGATATCTACCGTCGTGATACATACGACCTTTTGAACGATGTAACCACTCCACTTGGTGCAAACTTCGGTGATACCATTACAACCAACATCGGTTCTATGCGTAACGAGGGTGTTGAGTTCTCTTTGAACTTCAACCCAGTTCGTACTCGCGATTGGAGCGTTCGCTTTGGTTTCAATGGTACATTCCAGGATACTTACTTCTTGGAGTTGAACAACAACAACAAGGATGAGTACACTGTATATATGGGTGGTCCTTCAATGGGTACTGGTGGTGTTGGTATGGTTATGCACCGTGAGGGTTGCAAGCCTTACACATACTATATGTTCCGTCAGGTTTACGATGCTGATGGTAACCCTATCCAGAATGCTATCTACGACTCTAACGAGAATGGTCAGATTGATCAGGATGACCGTTACAATACTGGTAAGAGCACATTGCCAGACTTCTTCTATGGTGTAAACTTCAAGGTTAGCTACAAGAATTGGGACTTCGGTTTCAACGGTCACGGTTCTGTTGGTAACTACGCATTTAACGATGTATGGTCTACTCACTCTACTGCTAACATCGATATCAACTCTGGTACTATCGGTAACTACACTAAGGCTACTAAGCGTACTGGTTGGGTTGCAGCAAACTCACAGGAGCAGTGGGCATCTGACCTCTTCTTGGAGGATGCATCATTCTTCCGTATGGACGATATCAACCTTGGTTACACATTCAGTAAGCTTGGTAACACAAATATGAAGTTGCGTGTTGCTGCAGGTGTTCAGAACGTATTTGTTCTAACTAAGTATAGCGGTCTTGACCCTGAGATCAACAGCAGTCTTGGTATCGATGGCACTATTTGGCCACGTCCACGTACTTACTCAGTGCGTCTAAACCTTAATTTCTAATCGATTAAACCAGAATAACAATGAAGACAAAATATATTGTTGCTGCTGTTCTCGGTGCGATGCTTACGCTCTCATCTTGTGTGAAGGATCTTGAGGCTCTTCCACTCAACGAGACCGACGTAACTTCGGAGACAGCGTATAACGATACAGTTGAGTCGTACCTCACAGGTCTTGCAAAGCTCTACAACACAATGAGCTCACACGAGGTAAGTTATGTAACTGTAAACGATGCTGGTGCGAGCCAGATTACTCGTGCATTCTTCGTTTGTCAGGAGGCTACTACCGACGCTTGTAAGGTTGCTTGGGGTAATGACTCTTGGACTCGTGCTATGAATACAAACACTTGGACAGATGCTGATAACGACGCTGTATTTGGTGTCTTCTTCCGCTCTATCCAGTCGATTTCGTTCTGTAATGAGTTTTTGCGCCAGACTACTGATGCTAAGTTGGATGCTCGTGGCGTTTCAGGCGATGTGAAGGCTAAGATTCAGGAGTTCCGTGCTGAGGCTCGTGTAATTCGTGCTTGGTACTACTGGATGGCTATGGATGTATTTGGTGCTGTACCTTTTGCTACAGAGAACGATAAGGTTGGTATCGAGGCTCCAAAGCAGGCTTCAAGCGATAAGATTTACGAGTATGTCGTTAAGGAGTTGGAGGATTTGGCATCAGATAGCTCTGCTCTTCCAGCAGCACGTACTAACTACCCACGCGTAGATAAGGGTACTGCTCTTGGTCTTTTGGCTCGTATCTACCTCAATGCTGAGACCTATAAGTATGAGGCTGAGTGGTTGAAGGCAAAGCAGACTTGCGAGCGTATCTACGGCTTGGGTTATACCCTTTGCGATAACTATGCACATTTGTTCCGTGGCGATAATGGTGAGAACCCAGAGGCTATCAATGAGTTCTTGTTCGCTATCCCATTCGACAACAAGAATCAGCAGTCTTATGGTGGTACAACACTTCTAACTGCAGGTGCTATTGCATCTACAGATATCACTGCCGAGGGTTCTATTAATGGTAACTCTGCAGGCTGGGGTGGTCCTCGTATCGATGGTGACTATGTTGAGCGTTTCTTCAACGTAAAGAATGCAAACTTCGAGACTGGTGAGTATGAGTGCGAGGATAACCGTGGTAAGATGTTCTATATTAAGGGTCGTCTTGGCGAGGGTAAGATGCCTACAAACGATGAGGTTTACAACTTCCAGTATGGTTGGACTTGCCTTAAGTTTAACGATGTTCCAGCAGATCCAGTGAAGGCATCTAAGTACACTGATATCAACACCTTCTCTAACATCGACCTTCCAGTTATCCGTTTGGGTGAGATTCACCTAATCTATGCTGAGGCTTGTGTTCGTCTTGGTGAGGGTTCTACAGCGCAGTCTAAGATGGATGAGTTGGCTGTTCGTACAGGCGTTGAGGCTATTGAGTTGCCACAGTCTTGGAGCAATGAGGCTCGTGATATGTTTGTTGCTGAGCGTGCTCGTGAGCTTATGTGGGAGTCTTGCCGTCGTACAGACCTTATCCGTTACGATCTATTCTGCTCTTCAGAGTATATTTGGCCTTTCAAGGGTGGTGAGAGCCGTGTAGGTAGCGCCTTCCCAGAGTATAAGAAGTTGTTTGCTATTCCAAGTAAGCAGCTTGAGGCTAACCCTAACTTGCAAAACCCAGAGGGTTATGGTAAGGGTACTGAGGAGAATACAGAGGCTAACTAAATTAAAATATAGAGTATTATGAAATTGATGAAATATATTGCACTTTTTGTAGCTGCTGCTGGCTTGCTCTCTGCTTGTAGTCCTGAGTTGGAGAAGATTCAGACTTTGCCTGAGGACCAGTTGATAGCACCAGTGCTTAAGGAGCTTGCAGTCTCTGAGATTGAGATCACTTCTGATAACACCTCTGAGAAGTTCGTTGTTGAGTGGGAGGATGCATTCTTTGGTGAGAATATTCTCTTCAACTATGTTCTCTCGTTCACTTACGGCGATACTGAGTTGGCAGTTCTTACTGGTTATACTAAGAATACAGCAGAACTTACCTTCAATCAGGTGAAGACAGCCCTTACAACCCTTGCGGTTCCAGCTAATGAGGTTGTCGATATTAAGATCCGTGTAAGCGCACAGGTAGGTAGCACTGGTAAGGTGTTGTACACCGACTATGCTACTGCCAAGATGAGCTACATAGAGCATACTGAAGAATAATTTAAACCTTTTTATAAACCTTTTTTATTAACTAATTAAATTTTTACATTATGAAACTAGTAAAGTTTTTTGCACTTGCAGTAGCTGCATTTGCTGTTGCTTGTGCTCCAGAGGAGAACAAGACTAACGCTCCTGAGTTCGAGCTTACAGAGTCTACAATCTATTGCGACGTTACCGCTGGTGAGTGGGAGAATTGCAATGTTTGGGCTTGGACTGAGGGTGGTGACAACTACACTCAGAGCGGTAACTGGCCAGGTGATGCTATGGAGAAGGGTGTAAACCCAGCTGATGGCAAGGAGTACTACATTTGGACTGCTCCAGCTCACATTTGTGGTCAGACCATCGGTTTCATCATCAACAACGGTACTGAGCAGACTGTTGACCTTACACTTCTTGTTGAGGACGGCGCTATCGTAGCACTTACTCAGAAGGGTGAGGACGGCAAGTGGTTGGCTTCTGTAAACGGTGAGGAGTCTGCGGCTCCAGCACCAAAGGAGGAGCCAGTTGTAGTTCTTGGCGACCACACTTGGGGTGTTGCTGGTTCATTCAACGGTTGGACTGATACTGCTATGACTCTTAACGGTAACTCAGTATCTGCTACTATCGAGATCTTGGCTGAGGATGCTGACAAGAAGTTCAAGGTTCGTGCTGACAATGCGTGGGATATCAACTACGGTTTCGCTGCAACTGAGGAGCTTACTGCTGCTCCAGTAGACGGTACTTCATTCCCTGCAGCTTTCAACGCTGGTGATATCGTAGTTGCTGAGGCTGGTACTTACGAGATCGTTCTTACTGTTGAGGGCGAGGTTGAGACTTTCACTATCACTAAGAAGTAATCAAACCTTACTTAACTAATACCGCGCAAGTGTTAGCGCACTGCGCGGTATTACCTTTGGTCGGGCGACTTTGATCGGTCTCCCGACCCCGAATACAATATGAAATTAGTAATTAGTAATTAGTAATTAGTAATGGATGGTGTCTGCGACGCATATTATTAATTAGTAGATAGTAATTTGCAATTAGTAATTAGTAATGGTTAAAAGTCTGCGACTTTTTCATTAACCGAAAACCACAAACTAATAATCTACTTACCAAACAAGTAAATAAGAAACAATAATAGATAACTATGAGACTAAAATCACTAATTTTTCTTGCGTGCGCTGCACTTGTATCGCTATTTGCGGTGCACTGCATGTCGAGCAATGTTGATGCTAAGTTCGAGCTTGGCAACAGCACCGCAGTTGTGCCTATGACCGTTAAGTGTGGCACTACATCACACTATCTTACCGACTACTACCCATACTGGGTGGGTGCAGATGATGTGACAACAGCGGATGCGCGCATCGCGCTTAACAATACATCTGGCGACTGGGCAGAGTTTGAACTTACAACCGAGGCAGAGGTGTTGGTATCTACAATCGATGTATGGCACAACGGCTCAGCATTGTCTATCGTGGTGCTTGGTGGCAACCGCGACACTAAGGGTAGCTATATGTCTACAACAGCCGTAGAGGATGGTCGTATCGTAGTTGAGGCAACAGCGCCTGTTAAGGAGGCTATTGCTCTATGGCAGAACAAGGCTATCGAGGGCGTAGAGATTGAGGGTAGCTCTATCCGTGTGGCAGTGCCAGAGTGCGCTAAGAACTACGATCGCTCTGTAGTGCGTATCTTCGCTGCATCTGAGACGGGTCGCTTCAACGATATCCTTCTTCCTTTGGAGTATGGCAATGTCGTTACCGATGCTAATGATATCCGCCGTCAGGATAGCCAGTCGCAGGTGTTGTACTCGTTGATGATTGACCGTTTCAACAACGGTAATACCGAGAACGACTGGAAGATTAACTCTCCAGAGGTGTTGGATAAGGTAGACTACCAGGGTGGTGACCTTGCAGGTATCACTGCAAAGATCGAGGACGGCTTCTTCGCAGATTTGGGTATTACTACAATTTGGATTTCGCCTATCACACAGAATCCATACGATGCTTGGGGACAGAATGTAAATCCTGATACTAAGTTCTCGGGCTACCACGGCTACTGGCCTATCTACAGCACCGTTGTAGATAAGCGCTTCGGTACCGAGGAGGAGCTTCGCGCAATGCTTGATAAGGCTCACTCGTCAGAGATGAACGTAATCCTTGACTATGTGGCTAACCACCTACATATCAACTCTCCAGTGTTGCAGGAGCATCCAGATTGGACTACCGATTTGATTCTCCCTGATGGTCGCGAGAACATCGCATTGTGGGACGAGCAGCGTCTTACTACTTGGTTCGATAAGCATATCCCAACTCTCGACCTCGAGCGCGAGGAGGTATGCGAGCCTATGACCGACTCTGCATTACACTGGGTACGTAACTTCGACTTCGACGGCTTCCGTCACGATGCGTGCAAGCATATCCCATTGAACTATTGGCGTATGCTAAGCCACAAGATGAAGTCGGAGATGCCAGACCGCCCATTGTGGCAGATTGGTGAGACATACGGCTCTGTCGAGCTTATCGGCTCGTATGTTAAGACTGGTATGATCGACTCGCAGTTCGACTTCAACCTATATCACACATCTCGCGATGTTATCGTTGACACAAACCGCTCTATGCGCGATATCGCACACGTTGTAGAGGAGTCTGAGGCTGCATACGGCTCGCACCACACTATGGGTAACATCACTGGTAACCACGATAAGCCACGCTTTATCTCTATCGCTGGTGGCGATATGCCATTGTGGGGTATCGATGACAAGGCTGAGGGCTGGCACCGTGAGGTCGTTGTAGGCGATATGGAGAAGGGTCACGCAGGTCTTCAGCTTATGAAGGCTATCATTGCTACCGTTCCTGGTGTTCCTTGTATCTATCAGGGTGATGAGTATGGTGTTCCTGGCGCTAACGACCCAGATAACCGCGATATGATGACCTTCGAGGGTTATAACGACTACCAGCTTAAGGAGTATGCTCAGACACAGGTGTTGTTGAAGTATCGTCGCGGCTCTATGCCTTTGATGTATGGCGATATCCGCACACTCTATGTTGACGATGCAGCGTGGGTGTTCTTGCGCCACTATATGGGCGAGTGGGTTGTTGTTGCGATGAATGTTCGTGGCGAGGCTACTACTATCAATGCTACATTGCCAGCATTCGTTAAGTGCGGCGGCTTGGAGAAGGGTGTTGCTACTGATGGCGCTGAGGTTAAGTGCTTGGGCGAGGGCAACCTTGAGGTAGTGCTTCCTGCATATGGTTATGTTATTGTGAGTAAATAATTTTTAACTTAATACTATGAAGAAAATTTTAGCTTTGGTCGCTATCGTTGCGACATTGGTTGGCTGCTGCAACTGCGGTGCGCAGAATGCTTCAGAGCCAAATTTCGACAAGTTCAATTCTGTAGTCTATGAGCTTAACATCCGTCAGGCTACTGTAGAGGGTACTTTCGCTGCTGCAGAGAAGTATCTCCCAGAGCTTAAGGAGATGGGT
The DNA here is from genome assembly GCA_045633525.1 of Alistipes sp. Lineage (GTDB taxonomy): Bacteria > Bacteroidota > Bacteroidia > Bacteroidales > Rikenellaceae > Alistipes. The sequence continues at coordinate 8,303 of JAZQYM010000041.1, forward strand.
GTTGATATCGTATGGCTTATGCCTATCAGCCCTATTGGTGTATTGGATCGTAAGGGCTCACTTGGCTCATACTACTCAATTATCGACTATAAGGCTATCAACCCTGAGTTTGGTACTATGGAGGATTTCGATAGCTTCCTTAACACAGCGCACGACCTTGGTTTGAAGGTTATCATCGACTGGGTTGCTAACCACACATCACGCGATGCTAACTGGTGGAACGAGGGCAAGAAGGATTGGTACGTTATGGATTGGGAGAAGGGTCTTCCTATCGTGGAGCACGACTGGACCGATATTGCAAAGCTTAACTACGAGAACCAGGAGATGCGCCTTGCTATGATCGACGCTCTTAAGTTCTGGATAGAGAAGGGTGTTGATGGTTACCGTTGCGACGTTGCTATGAACGTTCCTGGTGATTTCTGGGCTGAGGCTTGGAAGCAGGTTCGTGAGATCAACCCTGATGTTTACCTCTTGGCTGAGGGTGAGAAGACTTGGTTGCACGAGTGCGGTTTCGACGCTACATACGCTTGGGAGCTTCACCACATCTTTAACGCTATGGCAAAGGGTGGTAGCGAGACTAAGAACGTAGCTGGTGACGGTACTATCAAGACTGATGCTAAGTATGTTAAGGATCTTAAGGAGTACCTCGAGCGTGACGATCAGAATTATCCAGCTCCAGCAATGCGTCTTATGTTTACCTCTAACCACGACGAGAACTCTTGGGCAGGTACCGAGTTTGAGCGTATGGGTGATGCACACAAGACATTCGCAGCACTTACATTCGTATTGCCAAAGAGCCAGCCACTTATCTACACAGGTCAGGAGATTGGTCTTAACCGTCGTTTGGCATTCTTCGAGAAGGATTCTATCGAGGAGCTTGTAGACCTTGAGTATGGTAAGGAGTACCGTGACTTCTACAAGAAGCTCGCTGCGTTCCGTCACAACAACTCAGTATTGGCTGCAGGTGCAAATGTAGCACCTATCGTATATGTTGAGGGTGCTCCAGAGTCTGTTTTGGCATTCACACGTGAGAACGAGACTAATAAGGTTCTTTGTATCTTCAACTTCTCTGCTGAGCCTCAGACTCTAACTCTTACTGAGAACGCTGCTGGCAACTATAACTGTCTTTGCGGTGAGGAGCGTAGCTACGCTGCAGGTGATGTTGTTGAGCTTGAGCCTTGGGCGTTTATGCTACTTGCTCGCTAAATCGAACATTAAAATGTTATAAGGTGGGGCTGTTCAGATTTTGTTTGGGCAGACCCACTCTATAACAATATTACTTATATAATATGTACAAACACCCAGAGTGGAGTTACTCGGCTGTACTCTACGAACTTAACATACGACAGTTTACCGAAGAGGGAACATTCAATGCTGCCATTGAGCGTCTCCCATTCTTGCGTTCTATAGGCGTTGATGCTATATGGCTAATGCCTATATATCCTATCGGTGTTGAGGGTCGAAAGGGTAGTTTGGGCTCATACTATTCAATTCGCGACTATAATGGTGTAAACCCAGAGTTCGGAACGGAGGATGATCTTCGAGCCTTTATCTCGGCGGCACACGCTATGGGTATCAAGGTGTTATTGGATTGGGTTGCCAACCACACTGCCCGTGATGCACGCTGGATTACTGAGCGTGCAGCGGATTGGTATGAGCGTGACGAGCAAGGTGTGGCTAAAATTCCATGGGACTGGAGTGATACTGCGAAACTTAATTATGCCAACCACGATGTATGGCGCGGTCAGATTGATGCTATGCGCTATTGGGTCGAGGAGTTTGGCGTGGATGGCTTCCGTTGCGATATGGCGATGTTGGTGCCTATCGAGTTCTGGCAGGAGGTCGCGGAGGAGTTACACCGTGTAAAGTCTGATATCTTTATGTTGGCTGAGGCTGAGGAGGATAACCTCTTCGATAGAGCCTTCAATATGAGCTATCAGTGGAATGTTCACCATATCATGGTAGACATTGCCAAAGGTGCACGTAGAGTTTGGGATTTGCGCAATGCAATACACTCAGAGCGTGCAAGATATCCACGCGAGGCTATGCGTATGAGCTTTACTTCGAACCACGATGAGAACTCGTGGAGTGGCTCTGAGCAGTCGCGTTTTGGTGCTTCGTTGGAGGTGATGACGGCATTGACATTCCTTATGCCATCTACTATGCCTCTTATATATACAGGTCAGGAGGTAGGTTACGACCACTCGTTTGAGTTCTTCGAGCGTGATGCTATGCCTGCTGAGTTGTATCGTGCAAACCGCACAACGGAGCTATATCGCAGACTATGTAACCTCAAGCACCGTCAGCGTGCCTTGGATGCTGGCGAGCGTGGTGGTGATATGATTGAGATTGAGAACAATGCTAAGGATTGCATTATGACTTTCGTGCGCGAGGTTGAGGGCAGCAGGGTAGTGGCTATATTGAACCTATCACCATATACCATTCACGCCGATTTCCGCACGGGTATCTATGCTGGCAGATATTGCGATGCTATTACTGGCGAGAGCGTGATACTTGACGACCATGTGGAGCGCGATATTGCACCTTGGCACTACCAAATACTTGTAAAATAGATTAAGCAATGAGAAGACTTCTATTAGCACTTTGTTCATTTGCTGCTGCGGTATCTGTAACTGCCGCAACGCCTAAGATTGATATTAAGCACGTCGAGCCATTGTCTTGGTGGGTGGGTATGACTACCGACCTTCAGCTTATGGTGAACGGTAAGGATATCTCTTTATGTAACGTGACTATACTTCCTGAAAATCAAGGTGTTTCTGTTAAAGAGTTGCATAAAGCTGAGAGCCCAAACTACCTCTTTGTAGATGTAGCTATCGCTGATGATGCTAAGGCTGGTGAGTACACTTTGCGCTTTACAAATGGTAAGCGTAAGTATGACTATAAGTATACTATTGCAGAGCGTAGAGAGGGTTCACGTGAGCGTTTGAGCTTTACTAATGCCGATTTTGTATACCTTATTATGCCTGACCGCTTTGCTAATGGCAATCCTGAGAACGACTCTACAAATGATACTGCCGAGAAGGCGGACCGTTCAAAGGCGTGGCGTAGACATGGTGGCGACTTGCAGGGTATGATCGACCACCTCGACTATATCGCAGACTTGGGTGCTACAGCTATCTGGTCGACACCTTTGCTCTTGGATAACGAGAATGGTGCTTCATACCACGGCTACTCTTGCAGTGACTACTACCTTATCGATCCACGCTTTGGTACTAACGAGATGTTTAAGGAGTATGTTGCGGAGTGTCATAAGCGCAACTTGAAGGTGATTATGGATATCGTGCCTAACCACAGCTCTACATCGCACTGGTGGTATGGTGACCTTCCATTCAACGATTGGGTACACCAGTGGGACGAGTACACACAGTCGAATTGGACCTTCTCAACCAATATGGATTTCAACGCTTCTAAGTCGGATTTGTATCAGATGGAGAGCGGTTGGTTTGATAAATCAATGGCTGATATGAACTTGGATAACGAGTTCTTGCTCAACTACTTCAAGCAATGGGCTGTATGGTGGGTTGAGTATGCTGACTTGGACGGCTTCCGCGTAGATACATACCCTTATAATGAGAAGCAGCCTATGAGCGAGTGGTGCAAGGCTGTGATGGCTGAGTATCCTAACTTTAATATCGTGGGTGAGGTCTGGACTTCATCTATTCCACAGTTGGCTTACTGGCAGGGTGGTAATTATAATAAGGATGGTTTTGACTCGAATTTGAAGTCTATTATGGACTTCCCATTACATGATGCTTTGCGTTCGGCTATGTGCGAGAGTGGTAATGGTGGCTGGGGTCAGGGTATGACTCGCGTGTATGAGGTCTTGTCGCACGACTTCGTATATCACGACTTGGATAATATGATGATTATGGCAGCCAACCACGATACAGATCGTATTGCTGATGTTTGCGAGGGAGATGTTCGCCGTATGAAGATTGTGCACACCTTGCTTTGCACTATGCGTGGTATGCCTCAGATGTTGTATGGTGATGAGCTAATGTTCCGCTCTACTGATCGTTCTAAGGGTCATCCAACCTTGCGTGTAGACTTCCCTGGAGGCTGGGCTGAGGATAGTGTAAACCTCTTCGATGTATCGCAACATACTGGAGATCAGAAGGAAATATTCGATTATACACGCCATTTGTTTAACTGGCGTAAGTCGAAGGAGGTCATCCACACGGGTAAGACTTTGCACTTTATCGACCGCGATAATACCTACGCCTTCTTCCGGTACAACGATACCGATGTGGTGTTTGTCTACATTAACAATAGCAACGATGCACGCAATGTGCCTTGGTCGCGTTATAGCGAGATTAGTGATCGCCTCGGTGAGGGCCGTGATGTTGTTACGGGCAAGGTGGTCGATATGAAAAAGGTGAGTGTTGAACCAATGTCTGCTCTAATTGTAGAGTTTAAGTTGTAAATAAATAAAGATAAAGATGCATTTTTTATAAAAATATGCACATCTTTTACAAAAATAATCTGATTTATTGAAAGATTTTTTTGGTTAGTAAGAAATTTTGCTTATATTTGCGTTAAAATCTAAATACATTAAAACCTAATGAAGTTATGAAGAGATTTATCTTGACAATTGCTGCCATCGTAGCTGTAGGCTCTTTGTCAGCTCAGACTCCAGAGAAGACTGTCACAGAGGCTCGCATTGAGTATGACCGCGCTGTAGTAGCAAAGAAGAATGCTATCAAGGCTGCAAAGAAAGAGGAGCGTCAGGTGAAGAAGAGCTCAAAGGAGCGTATCAACCAGATTAACCTCGAGTATGAGGCTGCTAAGGATGCATACGAGTTTACTCTTGAGGAGATCAAGCGCATGGAGCGCGAGGCTAAGGCTAACCTCGAGGCTGCTGCTCTTATCTACAAGCAGGAGATCACACGTGCTAAGCAGGAGGTAACTGCTGCTAAGACTAACACTGCTGCTGAGAAGCAGAAGCAGAAGAGCAACATCGCTTTGGCTAAGGCTGAGCTTGCTCGTGTAAAGGCTTTGGAGGAGATCCGCAAGAAGGTGAAGTAATATATTCCAAAGAATGATTGGCAGTTTTTACTGTCAATATCAGAAATGCAAATGGGTGTTTTTGCTCATTTGCATTTTTTTTGTGCGTTATGGTGTGATTTTTATAAGTATATTTTTTTTATTGGGTTATTTGTAGTATCTTTGCTCGCTGCTATATCTACGATATAGAGGTGTGAAAATTAGTGGCGAAATATAAAACCAAAACAAACCATTATATTTTTTATTAACTAAAAAAACAAATTATGTCTAACAAACTTTTCAAGTCATTCTTCGCGTTTGCGATGGTGCTTGGTGCAGCGCTTGGTTTCGTTGCATGTACAACTGATGAGGCGCCTACAACAGGCGATCCTAAGGTCGAGCTTTCACAGGCGACCGCGAACTTCTCATCTGCTGAGGGTAGCCAGACAGTAACTGTTAAGGCTAACTGCAAGTGGACTGTAGAGGTTGAGGGTGCTGATTGGGTAACAATCACTCCTATGGAGGGCAAGAACAACGGTTCTTTCACTGTTGCTGTTGCTGAGAACACTACTGGCGCAGTTCGTTCAGTAGAGGCTAAGGTTTATGCTTGGCACGAGACTTATGGTAAGTTCGGTTCAGAGAAGCTTGCTATCTCTCAGTCAGCTGACGAGAACGTAACTGTTGATGAGGAGTTGCTTTATAGCGACGATTTCGACGGTGAAATAGCTACAAAGGAGTATGGTAGCTCTAACAGCTCTTGGCCTTACATCGACCAGTTCCCACAGTTCGCTAATGCAAAGGGTTCTGCTGCAGCTAACGTAACTTACACTGGTAACAAGGTATCTGTTCGTGCTAATCAGCCATCTAACACTGATGCCCAGTCTACTTATGCTGGTTCTGGTAACAACAACATCTTCTTTGGTGACGGTGGTTACTTCGTAGTAAACAACATCGCTCCTTTGAAGGCTGATTGCGCTAACTACAAGATGACTTTCGGTCTTCAGAAGTATGGTCAGAACGCTGACAACTCTTTGAACACAACTGATTTCCTTGTTTACTTGTCTAAGGATGGTGAGAGCTGGGCTCCAATCAACTATACTTTCCCTGCAAACGCTGTAGAGGGTAAGTACAATGTAGTTACTGCAGATTTCACTTTGGCTGCTGTTCCTGAGGCTCTTTACATCAAGTTCGTTGCTAAGGTTGCATCTGTATTCCGTATTGATGACCTTAAGTTCTTCGCTGGTAACGGTGGTCAGAACGTAGATCTTGACAATGTGGAGGTTGTAACTCCAGAGTTGCCAGAGATGGTTGAGGCTACTGCTGAGCAGTTCTTGGCTGCTGCTGAGGATGCTACTATCTACAAGCTTACTGGTGAGATTACTCGCGTTGTAAACACTGTATATGGTAACTTCGATATCACTGATGCTACTGGTACTGTTTATGTTTACGGTCTTCTTACTCCTAGCGGTGAGCAGCAGAAGCAGTTTGCAGCAGCTGGTTTGAAGGAGGGTGATACCATCACTGTTTATGGTACACGTACTTCATACAATGGCGCTCCTCAGATGAAGAACGCTACATATATCTCACATGTTCCAGGTGAGGGTGGCAACACAGGTGGTAATGACGAGCCAAACACTCCTGCTACAGGTGTTTATGAGTCTGATTCTGCATTTGTTTGCTCTACTGACGACTCTACAAATGCTGCATACTCTTTTGGTGCAACTACTATCAACGGCAACACTGTTACTGGTTTCAAGTTGGGTAAGAGTAAGCAGGCTGGTAAGTTCACTTCAGGCGTTGTTAGTGTATCTGGCAACAAGTACCTTAACTTCTACGCTCAGGGCTGGAAGGGTGGCGATGTAACTCTTTACTTCCGTGTTGACGGTGGTGCTACAATGTCACAGAAGCTTGCTTCACACGATGGTGTAACAGGTAACCCTCCTTACACTGCTCTTGCATTTGCTGCTACTGACCACTACTCAGTATTGCTTGAGGGCTTGACTGAGACCTCTACAATCGAGTTCTCTACAGATGCTAACTTTGAGTTGACAACTGCAGATTCTACAATGGCTTCTGCACGTGCTATCGTTTGCGGTGTTAAGCTTTCTGATGAGCCTATTAGCGCTGAGACTCCAAGCGAGCCAGAGAATCCAGGTACAGGTGAGGATCCAGAGAACCCAGGTACAGGTGAGGATCCAGAGAACCCAACAGATGTTGTAAAGGCTACTGTTGCTGAGTTCTTAGCAGCTGCTGAGGGTACTACTGTTTATGAGCTTACAGGTGTTATCAAGAACGTGGCTAACACTAACTATGGTAACTTCGATCTTCAGGATGAGACAGGTACTGTATATGTATACGGTCTTTATGATGAGTCTGGTAACAAGGTGTTTACATCACTTGGTTTGAAGGAGGGTGATACACTTACAATGCGTGGTGTTCGCACTTCATATAATGAGGTTGCTCAGGTAGGTAGCGGTGTTTATGTTTCACACGTTGTTTCTGCTGAGCAGGAGCAGCCATCTAACGAGGCGTCTTTGTCTTTTGCAGATGCTGCTAATCGTCTTGAGTGGGATGCTAATCATCAGGTTTGGTCTGCAAACGGCATCACTCTTACAAATAATAAGGGTGCCTCAACAAGCAATGTTGCTGACTATGTAGCACCTGCTCGTTTCTATAAGAGTTCAGAGATTATTGTTGAGTGTGATAAGGCGTTCTCTAAGATCGAGTTCCTTTGCAACAATGCATCTTATGCAACAGCATTGCAGAACTCAATCACATCTGGTAATGTAACAGCTGATGGTAGCAGTGTAATCGTAACATTCGATTCTGCTGTAACATCATATACTGTTGCATCTCTTACAGGTGGTCAGGTTCGTATGAACAAGTTGACTGTAACTTTTGCTGAGTAATTAGAGACCTATATTCTTCCTTTCGCAATGCTTGGGTGGGGTAGTCCCACCCAAGTCTGCGAGAGGCTTTTGTAAATAATTGAAGAATGAAGTTGAATAAGATCAATATATTTAGAGCGGTTAAGATGATGTCGGTGGTTGTAAGTGCAATTGCCGTTATGCTTATGTATGTAGGTTGTAGCAACGATGCTGAGGAGACTGTTGCAAGTGAGGCTTATATGCAGAATGCTGAGGTGAAGGGCGATAGTAAGAACTGCGCTGTGGTGTTGAACGCACAACAGGGTATATCTTACACAATTAGTGTTACCTCAGAGGGCGATTGGGCTAAGCTTTCAGGTGGTAAACTTAGTGTCGAAGGCGTGATGGAGAGCGATAGCAAAGTGGTGTTTATCTATTTTAGCAAGAACTCTTCGGGCGAGAGCCGCACTGCACAGGTATCGGTGGTGTTTGCTGATGGCAAGAGCTTCGACCTATCATTTACGCAGCATAGCTACGATGCATCGATTGCTTTTCACCGTGACTGGGCAGAGTTGCCAGTGTGCAAGGCAGATGACCGATACATATATAATACGCACTACGGTCTAATGGGTTACAAGAGCAATGCACGTAACTATACTTACTGCTTTGATACCCAGAATCGTGCATCACTTTGGGTAGCCTATCCGCTACATTCAAGCTACACAATAGGTAGCGGTAATAGAAACAATAGTGACTTTGGCTACGACCCCGAGGTAGATACCAAGTATCAGGCAAATATGGGTGCTGGCTCATACAACGGTTGGTACGATCGTGGTCATCAGATTCCTGCGGCAGATAGAAAGTGCTCGCAGCAGATGATGGACCAGACCTTCTATGCAACGAATATGACCCCTCAGCAGGGTAATTTCAACCAGGGCAAGTGGGCTGTATTGGAGGGTAATGTGAGAAATTGTATCTGTAGAGATACTCTCTTTGTGGTTACAGGTGCATATTTCGATGGTCCTCACCACTCGTCTATCGATTCATCAACAAGGGATAAGTCGGGTAATACTTGTCCAACGCCTACATACTATTATAAGGCATTGCTCCGCACCAAGAACGGTAATACTGGTAAGCTTATCTCTCAGTTTACTGATCCATCGCAGTTAATTGCAATCGCAGTTTGGTTGGAGCATATGGATAGTGATGATGACACCACAATTTCGGATGCAGAGTTTATCACCGTTGCCGAGCTTGAGGAGCGCACGGGCTTTACATTCTTCCCAATGTTGGATGATAGCATCGAGCAGCAGGTAAAGCAGACAAAGGATCTCTCGCAGTGGAAACTGAACTAATATAGAGCAAAGAGCAAATTACAACTAAAACAATATTAATATGAAGAAAACGGTGTTAATGCTATGTATGGCGCTATTTACTGTTGCCTCGCTATCGGCGCAGGATAAGCCATACTCGGTAGTATTCTACAATTTGGAGAATCTATTTGACATCTACAACGATCCTGAGACTCACGACGATGAGTTTACTCCGCAGGGCGTGAAGCAGTGGAATGAGACCCGCTACCAGAAGAAGCTCTACAACATGGAGCGTGTCTTGTTCGATATTGCTGCTCAGCAGAAGGAGTATCCTATCGTTATCGGTGTTTCGGAGATTGAGAATCGTAGTGTTTTGGAGGATCTTATCTCTCAGCCAAAACTTAAGGGTGCTAACTACCGCATCTGTCACTACGACTCACCAGATGCTCGTGGTGTAGATGTTGCGTTCTTGTATCGTCCTGATGTCTTCAAGATTCAGGGCTCGGACAACATTAAGCTACATGTGGAGGGCTTGCCAAACTTCCGCACTCGTGACTTGGTTGTTATGTGGGGTACAATTGAGGATGAGCCATTCTACTTCCTCGTATCGCACTGGCCATCACGTCTTGGCGGTAAGGAGGCTTCGCAGTTCAAGCGTGATGCTTGTGCAAAGCAGATTCGCGAGATTAAAGACTCACTTCTTCGTGAGAATCCTGCTACAAAGGTTATCGTAATGGGTGACTTCAACGATGATGCTACCGATGATAGCATTGTAGAGGTTATGGGTGCTAAGGGTAAGGTTAAGGAGCTTGAGTCAGGCGACTTCTTCAACCCATACAACGAGATGCTTCGCGCAGGTCTTGGTACACTTGCATATCAGGATGAGTGGAACTTGTTTGATAACATCTGTGTGACCGAGAATTTGGTAAATGCAGAGCGTGGCAAGCTAAAGATTTTGAAGGGTAAGAAGTATTATGGTAATATCTTCACACGTCCATATATGCTTCAGCTCGAGGGTCAGTATAAGAACTACCCATTGCGTACCTTCGTGACGAATAATTTCCAGAATGGTTTTAGCGACCACTTCCCAGTCTACATTTATATAGGTAAGTAAAAGATGAAGGCTGTCTAACAAGGGAGGCTTCTATAGCTTTCGAGCTTAGGTTTTACTCTTGTTACCAGCTTTGTAATAGAAATATGTAATATATGAAGAAATTTTTACTCCTACTACTATCTGCTCTTATCACCGTAGGTGCATACGCACAGTCGGGTGGAATGAAGGGCCAGGTAGTTTCACGCGAAGGACGTGAGCCTATCAATGGAGCTACGATCACCATTGATCAGGTGTCGAGAAACATTAAGACAAACAGCCGAGGCTACTTCTATATCGACGGTCTCGCTCCAGGTCAGTATCTCCTAACATTTGAGGCTCCTGAGTTTGAGACTTTGGAGGTTATGGTACGTGTTAAGGAGCTTGTGCACGATATGCAAGCAGTGATTATGGTGCCAAGCAATATGGATGTGGTAGATAACTCTGCCTTTGCAGAGTATGATACCGATGTTGAGAGCTTCGGTGATAGCAAGGCCTTGCCACAGCTATCTGCATCGAAGGATTTGTTCAACAATATCGCATCATATCGCTTCTCGGAGATGCGCTTCAATGTGCGTGGTTACGATTCACAGTATCAGGATGTTTACCTCAATGGTATCCGCTTCAACGACGCTCTTACGAGCTATGGTCCATGGTCTTTGTGGAGCGGTCTTAACGATGCAACCCGCAACCAGGAGACAACTTCAGGCTTGAAGATGTCGAACTATGGTCTAGGTGGTGTTGCAGGTACTACAAATATCAATGCTCGTGCTTCACAGCTTCGTAAGGGCTTCCGTTCGAGCGTTGTGAACTCAACTCAGTTGTACCGCACTCGTATTATGCTTAGCTACGCATCGGGTATGATGGATAATGGTTGGTCATATGGCTTCTCGCTCTCTACTCGTCAGGGTGGTGCAGGCTATGTGGATGGTGTTTACTACAATGCATACGGTTACTTCTTCTCAGCAGAGAAGGTATTTAACTCACGCCACCGCCTATCGGCTACTATCCTTGCAGCTCCTACAATCCGTGGTGCTCAGCAGGCATCTACACAGGAGGCTTACGACCTTTGGGGTGATAACTACTATAACCCTAATGTAGGTCTTCAGAATGGTGAGTTGCGTAACTCACGTGTACGTCGTATGCACGAGCCTATCGCGATGTTGAACTACAACTGGCAGATTACCGAGAACACTGCTCTCGCTGCTGCTACATCGCTCCGTTTCGGTTACAACGGCTACTCAGCACTTACTTGGCACAAGGGTGAGGATCCTCGTCCAGACTACTACCGTAAGTTACCTTCATACTATGGTGACCGCTACGAGCGTCGTGTCTTCCTAAACAACTTCGCTGAGGCTAATGGCACATCTAAGTGGTTTACTGATACAGACCTCGATACCGACTGGCTTAAGTATCAGGAGTTTACCGAGGACTGGTCAGGTTATATCGACTTCGATGAGTTGGCGCGCTTGAATATGATGGGCGATGAGGATGCTCGTTATGGCGAGGGTCATCGTTCAGTATATATGATTGAGGAGCGTCGTACAGACCAGCTCGACTACAACCTTGCTGTACAGCTTATACACAACTTCCGCAATGGCTCGAAGCTCACTGGTGGTGTTCGTGCTCGTATCAATCGTACTGAGTACTACAGCACAGTTAAGGACTTGCTTGGTGGTGATTATTGGGTAGATGTTGATAAGTTTGCAGAGCGCGACTTCGGCTCTGGTGTCAACGATCAGAACAATATGGCTTACTACAACGAGCACGGTCATGCTCAGGCTGTTAAGGAGGGTGATAAGTACAACTACGACTACTATGCTCACGTTCGTCAGGGTCAGCTATGGGGTATTTATGAGATTGCTCAGGGTGGCTTGTATTTGAATTTGGGAGCAGAGGTCGGCTACTCTTCTATGTGGCGCGAGGGCCTTTGGGAGAAGGGTCTTTATCAGAATGCAAATGCTGGTGGCGACCGTGGTAAGACCTCGTTGGGTGAGTCTGATAAGATTAACAACCTAACATATCGCTTCAAGGTTAACTCAGCATATAAGTTCTCTGGTGCTCACTCTATTGAGGCTAACGTATCGGCTATTCAGAATGCGCCAAACTTCAACAATGCCTTCGTATCGGCTCGTACTCGTAACCAGATCACTCCAGGTCTCTCGAGCGAGAAGATTTATGGTGTTGATGCTACTTATAACTTGCGCTTGCCTTGGATTAAGGCTCGCTTCTCGGCGTACTATACACAGATGCAGGATATCTCTAAGGTTATCTCTTTCTACGATGATACTCAGGGCTCGTTCACAAACTTTGCTATGTCGGGTATAGACAAACGTTATATGGGTGTTGAGCTTGGCTATAGCATTCCTATTGCATGGGGTCTCTCGTTGCAGGGAGCTGTGAGCCTTGGTGATTATATCTATACTTCAAATCCTCGTTTTACTCAGATGATTGACAACAACGCTGTAGATGTTGTGCATAGCGTTGTAGATTGGAAGGGTATGAAGGTTGAGAGTACACCTCAGACAGCTATCAATATTGGTCTAAACTTCCGTGGTGCTAACAACTGGTTTGCATCGTTGGATTTCAACTACTACGACCGTATCTACCTATCGATGAACCCAATGTACCGTACACAGTCGTTGCGTGAGGAGTTCTTTAGAATCTACGGTTGGGATGGTCTTGAGACTGGTCGTCAGAAGGCATACGTGATCGATATTATTGACCAAGTACGTGCTCAGGAGGAGTTGGGTAGCGCCTATACTCTAAGTGCAAGCATCGGTAAGAACTGGCGCATTGCATACAAGTATACGCTTGGCTTCAGCTTCCAGGTGAACAACATCCTTAACAACCAGACAATCCGTACTGGTGGTTACGAGCAGATGCGTCTGAACAAGATGAGTGATCCGATTATCTTCCCTGATCAAGAGGGCGAGATGAAGATCATCACTAAGCCAACGACTTACTCTCGTTTCGATTCTAAGTATTTCTATATGAACGGACTTAACTACTATTTGAATGTTTACTTCCGTTTCTAATGGCTAAAACGATTGTACTATGAAATTAAATAAACTTTTTGCAATTTTCGCTATCGCGTTAGCGGCTGTAGGTTGTATCGAGCAGGAGTTCACGTTGGTAGAGCCTGATAGTCCGTATAACGATGATAGCTTCAAGGAGATGTTCCCAGAGGCAGAGCAGATCTCTATCGCAGAGTTGAAGTATGCATATGGCGAAATCAGCGGTAAGGGTGAAAATGCTGCTTGGTCAAATACTGTTTTCAAGGTTATTGGCGAGGAGAAGTATAGCCACAAGTATGATGTTAAGACTCCTATTATCTTCGAGGGTAAGGATCTTTATATCAAGGGTAAGGTAATCTCTGACGATACTGAGGGTAATGTGTATAAGACTCTCTATATCCAGGACGAGACCTCTGGTATCGAGATTAAGTTGAATAACAACGTAGGTCTTAAGTATAAGAAGGGTACTTGGGTATATGTCCGTCTTACTGGTTTGTACCTTGGTAATTACCGAATGATGTTGTCGTTGGGTGGACCTCCATCAGAGTCTTACAACAAGGCTGGTGAGCACAAGTTCTACGCTAACTCAAACCTCGAGCTTCAGGATATTATCGACCAGCACGTCTTTGCTGGTGAGAGTGCTGGTGAACTTAAGGTTGGTAACTATGTTCAGTGGCAGGGTATGCCTGAGAGCGTAGATATTATCACTGTTACACCAGATAACTACCTTGAGGTCTTCTCTCCATCTAAGGTTACTTTGGAGGGTAAGTTTACTAAGTCGTTCCAGATGAAGCAGCGCGAGTTGATGTATGGTCGCTTGATGCGTTTCGAGGGTTTGGAGTGCCACTATGCTGGTGTGCCTGCTCCTCAATTTTGTGAGTGTGGTAATATTGTTGGCACATATACTAACCCTGGTTTGAAGAGTGGTGATTTCGAGAATATCTACCCAAGCTGGTTGTATTCTGACCCTCGTCCAACAGTCTCTAAGGGCTGGTATCGTTGGGCATTCAAGGAGGAGGTTACAGGTCGCAGCCTCTATGGCTCTGTATGCTTCACATACGACCCTGCGGCAACACTATGCTCTGCGCATGGTCTCTATACACTCCGTACAAGTGGTTATTCGCGTTTTGCGCGTCAGCCTATTTGCAAGGATGGCGAGAAGGCTACTATCACAGCTATCTATGGTATATACTCTAAGAATACTAAATATACCGCTGATGCTAACGACTATGCTTCGTATCAGCTAACTATTAGCTCTATCAAAGATATTGAATTCGAGAATGGTGAGGATGCCTTGCTTACAGAGGAGCAGGTAGAGTTCCTTACAACTCAGGATATGAAGACCGTACCTTGGATTGATGAGGAGGTCGGCGATGATGCTTATTAGTCGAAAATAACATATTTCTAAGAAAGGGTTGTCTAATCGTGAGGTTAGGCAACCTTTTCTTTTGTTATTGTCCTAAGTTTTATTGCTTTGCTTTGTGGTTTTGAGATTTTTTTCGTACCTTTGGTACGATTATACACTAACGAATATGAATTGTAAAACTATAACAGAGAGATTAAAGCGCGTGGCGGCTATCGTAGATGGCTGGAAGGCGGAGAATGATATACCTCAGATTGAGCGTGATATTGCTCTTGGTGAGCTTAGAGATATCTATAATGCACTCCTTGTGGTCGATACTGAGGCTATCGATGCAGTGAGTGAGGTTGAGGATACTGAGTCTTTGGAGCAGGAGATCGAGGTGGAGGTTGTTTTTGAGACTCCAACCTTTGAGGATGTATCTGAGGAGGAGAATGAACCTGAGGAGGAGAGAGAACCTGCGGAGGAGAGAGAGCCAGTGGAGGAGTCTATTCAAGAGTCATCACCTACTGAAGATGTGGCATCTATCGAGTCGTTCTACAACGCTTTAGATATCGATGCCCTGCTTGGACTTACTGATGAGCCGGCTGCAGAGCAAACGGAGGTAAAGGAGGAGGTTGCAGTAGAGTCACAGCCAGAGATTGTAGCAGAGTCTGCTGTTGAGCCTGCTGTCGAGTCTGCTGTTGAGCCAATCGTTGAAACTGTTGTTGAACCAATTGTAGAACCTGTAGTTGAACCTATTGTAGAACCTGTGGTTGAACCTATTGTTGAGGCTAAACCTATTGGTGCTGGCCTATTTGACCTAAATGATATCCCAGTGCGTTCGAAGTCTCGTCGTAAGATGATTTCGCTCTATAGTGACAACCCTCTTCCTGTGCAGACTCCAGCTGAGCCAGCAAAGGTGGAGCGTGAGGTGGTAACGGTGGAGCGTGAGCCAGTTGTGGAGGTTATTCCTGCAGAGGAGCGCGTATCTGTTGTTGAGCCTATTGTTTCTCAGCCACAGCGTTTGGGTGAGTCGTTTGGTGAGGTCAAGACCTTGGCAGACAAGATGGCCAAGGATGGTAATCCTACAACGCCATTTAACCGTATTACGGAGCTTCGTCAGGCGATTGGTCTTAACGATAGATTCTTGATGATACGCGACCTTTTTGGTGGCGATGCAACGCGCTATGAGGCTACAATAGATACTTTGGATGAATTCGAGGATCTCGATGAGTGTATCATCTACATCGTGGAGAATTTCCGTTGGAATCCCGACTTGGAGGCTGCAAAGCTCCTTGTCTCGCTTATAGAGCGTAAGTTAGCTTAAATCGCATTATCATGGCAAAACTATATATCGTACCAACACCTATTGGTAACCTTGAAGATATAACCCTTAGAGCAATCAATGTACTTAAGGAGGTAGATTTTATCCTCGCGGAGGATACACGTACCACATCGCACCTATTGCGTCACCTCGGCATTGAAAAACCTATGCACTCGCACCATAAGTTCAACGAGCACGCCACTGTGGGTCGTGTTGCGGAGTCTATCGCTGCGGGTAAGGATGTGGCGTTGGTCTCGGATGCGGGAACGCCAGGTATCTCGGACCCAGGCTTTTTGCTCGTCCGCAAGTGCGTGGAGGAGGGTATTGATATCGTGACCCTTCCAGGTGCTACGGCGCTAATACCAGCCCTTGTGCAGAGCGGCTTCCCTTGTGATCGCTTCTGTTTTGAGGGTTTCCTACCTCAGAAGAAGGGGCGTATGAAGCGCTTGCAGGAGCTTGCGACAGAGAGTCGTACTGTTATTTTCTACGAGTCGCCCTATCGTGTGGTTAAGTGCTTGGAGCAGATTTCGGAGACCTTTGGTGCGGAGCGTCGTGTGGCGGTGGTAAGAGAGATTACCAAGAAGTTTGAGGAGACGGTGCGTGGCTCGGTTGCAGAGGCTATCGCACACTTTAAGGAGCACGAGCCTAAGGGTGAATTTGTGATTGTTGTCGAGGGCTACGACGCTAAGCGTAGCGTGGAGAGCGACGACGAGGAGTAGCAATATGGCAAAGCTAAGCGTAGTAATACTTAACTGGAATGGGCGCAAGCACTTGGAACGTTATCTTCCAAGTGTTATGGAGCATACCGTGGGCGAGGGTGTCGAGGTTGTGGTGGCTGATAATGGCTCTACCGATGACTCGCTCTTGTGGCTTAGGATGAAGTATCCTGAGTTGCGTGTGGTGCGCCTCGAACAGAACTACGGTTTTGCTGAAGGGTATAACTGCGCATTAAAGGAGGTGGAGGCTGAGTATTACCTGCTTCTAAACTCCGATGTTGAGGTTACGGAGGGGTGGTGGCAGCCTTTGGTGGAGGTGCTCGATAACAACCCCGATGTAGCGGTTGTAGTGCCTAAATTGTTGTCCGACACCGAGCGTGATAAGTTCGAGTATGCTGGTGCTGCGGGAGGCTTTATCGATTACATAGGCTACCCATTCTGCCGTGGTAGAATACTCTCGAAGGTGGAGTCGGACCGCGGGCAGTATGACGATTGTCGAGATATATTTTGGGCTTCGGGTGCGGCTATGTGTTGCCGTAGCGAGGTCTATCATCAGTTAGGTGGCTTCGATGCCGATTTCTTTGCCCACATGGAAGAGATTGACCTCCAGTGGCGTATGCAACTTAGTGGCTGGCGCATAGTGGTTGAGCCGCGCTCGAAGGTATATCACCTTGGTGGTGGCACGTTGCCAGCATCACCACGTAAGGTCTTTCTAAACCATAGAAATAACCTCGCTATGCTCTATAAGTGCTCTACACCGTTACAGCGCGCTGTAGTGGCTGTAGTACGACCATTTACCGATATGGCTGAGGTCTTTGCCTATCTGCTTACACTCAGGCCTCGTATGGCGTGGAGTGTAGCACAGGCGTGGTGGGAGTTTATAAAGTGGCATAAGGCACTATCGGCAAAGCGCAAGGCGGTGGTGCGCAAGGCAAAGGTGCGAGGCATATACCATGGCTCGATAGTTTTGCGTTATATATTTGGTGGTCGCCAATTTAAGAATATGATGTGATGAAACGACTTATAATTATTCCAACATACAACGAGAAGGAGAATATCTCGAAAATGATACGCACTGTTATGGCGTTGGAGGGTGGCTTCGATTTGCTAATTGTCGATGACGGCTCGCCTGACGGCACAGCTGATATCGTTCGCGAGGAGCAGAAGAGTTATGCCGATCGCCTCTTTATGGTTGAGCGTAGCGGTAAGCTCGGACTTGGCACTGCCTATATTGCTGGCTTCAAGTATGCCTTGGAGCACGACTACGACCGTGTCTTTGAGATGGACTGCGACTTCTCGCACAACCCTAACGACCTTGCGCGTTTGGATGCTATGCTCGATGAAAGGGATGTAGCTATCGGCTCGCGCTACTCTAAAGGTGTGAATGTCGTGAACTGGCCTATGGGTCGCTTGCTGATGTCTTACTTTGCATCGAAGTATGTTCGTATCGTAACCCGTATGCCGGTGTGTGATGCTACGGCTGGCTTTGTGGGCTACCGTCGTGAGGTGTTGGAGCGTATCAACCTTGACGCTATAGCTATGAATGGCTACGGCTTTCAGATAGAGATGAAGTACTCGGCATGGCGCTTGGGCTTTACCATTGGCGAGGTCTCGATTATCTTTATCGACCGCGAGGAGGGCACGTCAAAGATGTCGTCTGGTATCTTTGGTGAGGCATTTTTTGGAGTGTTGAAGCTCCCATTTAGAAAGATTAAACCAAAACAGTAAATATATGCAGATGAACGAGGCAGAGAAGGCTACAGCGCGCCTATTGGAGGTAATGGATACATTGCGTAAGGAGTGTCCTTGGGATCGAGAGCAGACCTTCGATACGCTGAGAAATAACACCATAGAGGAGGTTTACGAGCTTGCCGATGCCATTACAGATAAGAATATGGAGGGTATTAAGGAGGAGCTGGGCGACCTACTTCTTCATGTTGCCTTCTACTCGAAGCTTGGCGACGAGCAGGGTGCTTTCGACTACACCGATGTGGCGAATGGTGTATGCGACAAGCTTATCTACCGCCACCCTCATGTCTATGGCGATATCCATGCCGACACCCCTGAGGAGGTGAAGCAGAACTGGGAGGCACTAAAACTTAGAAAGAAGAGGCGTAAGAGCGGAACCTTGGGTGGTGTGCCAGTATCTTTGCCCGCGATGGTCAAGGCTTACCGTGTTGGTGAGAAGGCTGCAGCCGTAGGCTTTGACTGGGAGAAGCGCGAGGATGTATGGGCTAAGGTGCGCGAGGAGATTTGTGAGATAGATGCCGAGGTGGAGGCAAATGACAAGGAGCGCCTTACCGACGAGATGGGCGACCTCTTCTTCGCCCTTATTAACGCTTGCCGTCTCTACGGTATCGATCCTGAGGGTGCGTTGGAGCGTACAAACAAGAAGTTTATCCGTCGCTTCAACCATATAGAGCAGCGTGCCGAAGAGCAGGGCAAGACCCTTAGCCAAATGACCCTTGAGGAGATGGATGGCTACTGGAACGAGGCAAAGTTGAACGAGAAATAATAACGTAATAACTAACATAATATAACACTATGGCATTAATTAGAGAGGTGCGTGGCTACACGCCTGAGATTGGTAACGATACTTGGTTGGCAGAGAATGCAACAGTAATCGGTAATGTAAAGATTGGTGAGAACTGCTCAATTTGGTACAACGCAGTTCTTCGTGGTGATGTTAACGCTATCACCATCGGTAACAATACAAATATCCAGGATGGCGTGGTTATCCACACTCTTTACGATGGTTCAAAGAATCCATCGCAGACACATATTGGCGACTATGTATCTGTAGGTCACAATGCTATCATTCACGGTGGTATCATCGAGGATAACTGCCTTATCGGTATGGGCGCAACAATCCTTGATAACGCTGTTGTAGGCACTGGTTGCATCGTTGCTGCCAACGCTCTTGTACTCTCAAATCAGAAGCTCGAGCCATACTCAGTGTATGCCGGTGTCCCAGCAAAGAAGGTAAAGGACGTGACACCTGAGCAGCGCGATGAGATTATCAAGCGTACGGCGCGAGATTACTGTACATACGCCTCGTGGTACAAGTAATTTCTTATGATAAGGGGTAATCTTCGGCGCTTTGCTTGACTGAAAAATGCTCATTTACCTCAAGTAAACTCCGCTTTTCAGTCTACGACAAATCGCCAAATCTCACCCCTTCTCAAAAGAAATTAGGTTGTGGTGCTAAAAGGTGGATGCTGATATGTGTGGTGTGCTTTGCTTGACTGAAAAATGCTCATTTACCTCAAGTAAACTCCGCTTTTTCAGTCTGCGACAAATCGCCAAATCTCACCCCTTCTGACAAGAAATAAAGTGAAAGGTGAAAACTGAAAACTGAACTTTGCGATTAAGGTGAGAGCAGGGACAACAGGGACAACAGAGACAGCAGGGAGAATCGTTGATGCTCAGTTTCGTTGTCGTCTCTTCCGTCTCTTTTTTTTAAACTGACAACTTAAAAGTGAGGTGTCTGCAACGCATAATTTGGCTATCAATGAAGACCAAAAACAATATCCTCATACACCTATTTACGGCGGTGGTGTTGAGTCTTGTGATCAACTTCTCCTATCTGCTGTTGCCTATTATCACGGATCGTGGTATAGAGCAGAGCGATGCAGGGAATGTGGGTGTGAACAGCCATAGTAGTGGCGTGTTGCACCTCTCGCCCGATATGCACGGATATATCATCTGCGATTGCGAGAAAGCAGATAGCATCTATGTGACTGCCTGGCAGGTGCGCACGCACAAGCTAATGGAGGGTGATCACCTCAGTTTTAGCACGCGCGAGGTTGAGGATGCCACGGTGGCTAAAAGTGCCCATCCGAGACTCGATAGGGTCTATATGCGCAATGGCGAAAAGTTCGATATCGACACCATATTTGACCGCCCAAGTAGGGTAGTGGAGTTTATATGGCAGATTTTGCACTACGCCATTCTCTCGTTTGTAATGTTGTTGCTGCTCACCTCCGTAGCCACGGATGGTGACTACAATAAGCGTCGTTTTATGCGACGTATCTTCCTTGTGATACTTATCGCTGTGGTGGGTATGTTCTTCGCGCCAGTGGTAGCGTTCAAGGATGGCATTATGCGCATAGTCTTCTTTTTGGAGAGCGACCCACGCGATGCTACATACTTCATAGTGCTCACCAAGTGCTTATTTATGTTGGTGGTGACTCTGCTCTACGCGAGGTTGTATATGTTGCTTAAGCAGCGACAGAAGATGGTGGTGGAGAACGAGCGCCTCAAGACCGAGAACCTCTCTACGCGCTACAATATGCTTATGGGTCAGATAAATCCGCACTTCTTCTTCAACTCCCTAAACTCGCTCTCGATGTTGGTGCGCGAGCAGGATAATGACCGAGCGTTGGAGTATATCGACCAGCTATCCTATACCTTTCGTTACATCATCCAGAATGGTCAGAGTAGTGTGACAACACTGCGTGAAGAGGTGGCATTTGCCGAGGCGTATGCCTACCTATTCAAGATTCGCTACGAGGACAAGCTCTTCTTCGAATTCGATATCGAGGAGGGGTATATGGATTGGACCCTCCCAGCCTTGTCGTTGCAGCCGCTTATCGGTAATGCGGTGAAGCACAACACTATAACTTCGAAGAATCCGTTGCGTGTGGTGATAAGGGTTGTGGATGGCGTGCTTGAGGTGGAGAATGCCAAGCATACCAAGCTCGATGTGGAGCCATCTACAGGCATAGGCTTGCAGAATCTTCGCAGTCGCTGGCAGATAGTGGCTAATAGAGATATAGAGATTATAGAGACCCAGGAGCGCTTTATGGTGCGCCTACCATTGGAGAAAGGGGCAAAGCGATGAAGAGAGTGATTATTGTTGAGGATGAGACTGCTGCGGTAGTAAATCTTCGTAGTATGCTCGCTACGGTGGCGGGTGATGTCGAGGTGGTTGCGGTATTGGAGTCGGTGGAGGAGGCCGTCGAGTATTTTAGCCAGAAGCCGAGTGCCGATATCGTTTTTATGGATATACACCTTGCCGATGGCGACTCGTTCCGTATATTTAAGAGTGTAGAGATAGAGATTCCGATAATCTTCACTACGGCATATAACGATTATGCCCTTGAGGCTTTCAAGGTCAACAGCATCGACTATCTGCTAAAGCCTTATAAGGAGGTGGACTTGCGCCGTGCCTTGGATAAACTTCAGCGCCTTACAGCCGCGGAGCGTCACGAACAACAAAAGAGCCGTGAGCAGATGGTGGCAGCGGTGCAAGGGGGAACGTTGCAGACGATGCTTCTAAGGTATAAGGATAAGATTGTGCCAGTGGCGATGGATGAGGTGGCATTCTTCTACACCTACGCCGAGCGTGTGACGCTAACCACGCTTAAAGGTGAGAGCTACCCCGTGGATAAGAGTCTTGAGGCGTTGCAGCAGCAGCTCTCGGAGTCGAAGTTCTTTAGAGCCAACCGCCAGTTTATCGTTGCGCGCAGTGCTGTAAAGGATATCGCCGTATGGTTTGGTAATCGCTTGGCGTTGAACCTTGTGGTCGAGACTCCCGAGCGAATAATAATATCGAAGGCACGAGTGCCTGAGTTTAAGCAGTGGCTTCAGATGCCGTAAAAGGCGATTGACCCCTTGATTTGGTCGTTTGACCGATAGGAAGTGGTAAATAACAAATTAATATATTAATTTCGCAGTCGGAAAAGTGTAAATAATATCTTAAGATGAAGAGAGCAATAATATTTTTAGTGACGATGTGCATCGCACTTCCGGCAATGGCACAGTCAGGAAAGGTAACGGCGCGTATCATCGATGCTGAGACCAACGAGGGCATCATCGGTGCTGTAATGGAGGTCGTGAATGTTGATACGGATAGACGTCGCCACTCGGTGTCGGGTGCTAATGGTGCTGTTACGGTTACGGGTATGGCATTTGGCGAGTATGAGGTTTCGGTGTCGTTTATCGGTTATACCACCATCAAGAAGCGCATCAACCATACCTCTGGTAACACCGATCTTGGTAATATTGCCTTGCAGCAGGGTGTGGCTATCGAGACTGTGGTTAAGGAGGTGCAGGCGTTGCGCACCTCGCAGAATGGAGATACGGTGGCGTATAACGCTGCTGCCTTCAAGGTGGCTACAGATGCCGATGTTGAGGGTCTGTTGAAGAAGATGCCTGGTATCACCATCTCGAATGGTCAGGTGGAGGCTCAGGGTGAGCAGGTTAAGAAGATCTTTGTTGACGGTAAAGAGTTCTTCGGTGAGGATGTATCTACGGCACTAAACTCGCTTCCAGCGCAGTCGGTAGATCGTATTGAGGTGTTTAATAAGCTCTCGGATAATGCCGAGTTTTCGGGTATGGATGATGGAGAAGGCTACAAGGCTATCAATATCGTAACGCACAAGAATATGCGTCAGGGAGTCTTTGGTAAACTTTATGGTGGCTACGGCTACCAGCCAGATATTGATGGCTCGCCAGCAGAATTGAATTTTCAGGACAACTCCGCTTTTATTCCTGAGAATGACGAAGTTACATCGCATCATAAGTACAACTTGGGTGGTAACGTAAACCTCTTTAATGGCAACTCACGCTTGTCGGTTATAGGTCTCTTTAACAATGTTAACCAGCAGAACTTCTCGTTCGAGGATATCCTTGGCGTTACTGGTGGTAGCGGTGGTGGTCACGGTGGTCCTGGTGGTCGAGGTGGCGTAGGTCGCTATATGGTACGCCCACAGAGTGGTGTGGCTCAGGTGGCATCTATAGGTTTGCAGTACTCTAATTCATGGGGCGAGAACGACAAGGTTAAGCTCAATGGCTCGTACTTCTACAACCAGACAGATACTAAGAATAAGAGCATCACCGAGCGTTGGTACTATACTCCTTCGCCAGATGATGACCTTATACAGGAGGGTGAGTCGGAGACCGATAACTATAACCACCGTATGAATATGCGTCTCGACTATAAGATTAACGACAATATGTCGCTTATGTCGCGCACAAACCTTAGCTTCCAGGGTAACAACCCATATAAGCAGGAGTATGGTGAGCTCTCGGGTGAGAGTGCTGAACTTATGGGGCTTCCATACGAGGTGTTGCACAATGGTTCAATTGGTAAGTCTAATGCCTTCCGCTTTAGCGAGTTCTTGCAGTATCGTGTGAAGCTCGGCAAGCCTGGTCGTACAATCACCGTGGATGGTCGCTACTCTACACGTCAGACTCCAGATTCGTGGACAAATAGTTTCTCTACACTCTACGAGGGTACTCTCCCAAACAAACAGTATGTGCACTCGACAAGTGAGCAGGGCGAGGATGATGTTCGTGTGAATATTACCTATACCGAGCCTATCTCGAAGACCTCACAGCTAAGCTTGCAGTATCGTATGGACTATGAGGACCAGCAGATGGATAAGAGATCGTATGTTACGGAGGACAATTATAATATAACTGGCAAGCAGCCTAACGCTGCGCTATCGTCGTTCACAACCTCTACAAGCACGGAGCACCGTGTAGGTCCTGGTTATCGCTATGCCAAGGGTCGCAACACCGTTGTGGCTAACCTCTACTACCAGCACTCTATCCTCGATGCTATGGCTAAGGGTCAGAAGATTGGTCGTAGCTTCGATGATGTGACCTACTTCTTTATGGCGAATATGGCGTTCAATCCTCAGAATACCATTCGTGTGTTCATCAGCTCATACACTATGAATCCCGATGTAGCTAACCTTCAGGAGAGCTACGACCTAACGAATGTGCAGTATATCTCTAAGGGTAACCAGAACTTGGTATCGTCGTACAACCACCGTATCAACTTCCACTACGTGCGCTCGAATATCGAGAAGGGTCGTACCTTTATGTGGATGTTCTCTACGCAGTTTACTCAGGACTATATAGGTCAGTCAATAGAGTATAACAAGCAGATTAATGTGGATGGCACAACATACAACCCATTGCAGTACTCGACCTTCGAGAATATGGATGGCTATGCTAACCTCCGTACTCACATCAGCTATGGCTTCCCAATCGCTCCGATTAAGTGTAACCTTAACGTGATGGTGGGTGCTAACTGGTCAAAGACTCCGTCGATGATTAACAAAGAGATTAACTATACCAACAATATGGGTTACGATGCTACCGTATCGCTCGGTAGTAATATCTCGGAGAATTTAGACTTTACATTGCAGTGGAACGGTGCTTATAACGATGCTACGCAGTCGTTGGCGCTACGCAACAAGAACAACCAGTACTTCAGCCACACCGCGTCAGGTACGCTTAAGTGGGTATTCTGGAAGGGCTTTAGCGTTACCGCAGCAGCTAACTACAACCAGTATGTAGGTTTTACCGACAACTATAACGAGAGTTTCGTGATTTGCAACTTCTACGTAGGTAAGAAGCTCTTTAAGAGTCAGTTGGGTGAGGTTCTTGTGGGCGTAAACGATATGTTCAACCAGAACAACGCCTTCGTGCGCACAGTAGGTAGCGGTTATACGCAGAATGCTTGGAATAGCGTTGTAGGTCGCTACTTCACCGTGCAGTTCAACTACAACCTCCGCTACTTTGGCAAGAATGCAACAAAGGATATGTCGAAGTACGAGGGTATGGACGTGAAGTCTGGCTCTGCAGCCTTCGGACGACCACCTATGCCACCAATGCACCGATAGTGGATAGGGTAAAGTAAGTGTTAAGGCATCTCCGATAAGGGGGTGCCTTTTTTGGTAATGATGCAAATAGCTACGCTTTTAGTTTAATGAGTAATTAGAAATTAGTATTTAGTAATGATTTTTTATGGAGTAGGTTGGGGGGGTATTTCTCCATACACCCTATTTTACCCATAATCCTCAGCAAAAAGGCATCGCCTTTTGACGATTACTCATTACTCATTACTCACTACTAATAAAAATGCTTTCATATTTCACTTTTTTTTGTTATCTTTGCGCGTTATGTTTATAAGTATAGGTATAGGCATAGCGCTTAGTTAAGAAATAACGAAAAAACAAAGTATAGAAATGGATGTTTTATCAAAGGTAATTAAGCTATTCTTCGGTTCGAAGGTAGATAAGGATCGTAAGGAGATTATGCCTTACGTGGAGAAGATTAAGGAGGTATACCCCTCAATATCGAAGCTTACGAATGACGAGCTCCGTGAGCGCTCGAAGGCGTTGAGCAAGGCTATTGCCGACTTCATCGCTGAGGATGAGGCTCGCATTGCTAAGAATAAGGTCACGCTCGAGCAACCAGAGATTTCGCTTCAGGATAAGGAGCGCCTATCAAAGGATATCGACGACACAACAAAGCGTATCGACCAGAAAATTGAGCAGAAGCTCGAGGAGATACTCCCTGAGGCGTTTGCTATTATGAAGGATACGGCTCGCCGTTTTGCTGAGAATGACGAGGTGGTAGTTACAGCCAACGACTTCGATCGCAACCTCGCAGCTGACCGTGCCGACCTGGTGCGTATCGAGGACGATAAGGCTATCTATAGCAGTCAGTGGACTGCGGGTGGTAATACCATCAAGTGGGATATGGTTCACTACGACGTACAGCTCTTTGGTGGTGTGGTACTTCACAAGGGTCGCATCGCCGAGATGGCTACGGGTGAGGGTAAGACCCTTGTGGCTACGCTTCCAGTCTTCCTTAACGCCTTGGCGCACAAGGGTGTGCACGTGGTGACAGTGAACGACTATTTGGCACGTCGTGACGCCGAGTGGATGGGTCCTATGTATCAGTTCCACGGTCTCTCGGTGGCTTGTATCGACAATACGCGTCCTAACTCTGAGGAGCGCCGTAGAGCATACAATGCTGATATTACCTTCGGTACTAACAACGAGTTCGGTTTCGACTACTTGCGCGACAATATGGCATCAGCGCCAAAGGATTTGGTACAGCGCAAGCACCACTTTGCTATTGTCGATGAGGTCGACTCAGTACTTATCGACGATGCTCGTACGCCACTTATCATCTCTGGTCCAGTGCCAAAGGGTAGCGACCAGTTGTATGCCGAGTACCAGCCTGCAGCGAAGTTTATCTACGACCTTCAGAGCAAGATGTCATCTACAGATGTTGCCGAGGCTAAGCGTCTCTACAACGAGGGTAAGATGGAGGAGGCGGGTAAGCTTCTTTTGCGTGCCCA
Source organism: Alistipes sp. (assembly GCA_045633525.1). GTDB lineage: Bacteria > Bacteroidota > Bacteroidia > Bacteroidales > Rikenellaceae > Alistipes. The sequence goes on from JAZQYM010000041.1 coordinate 35,084, forward strand.
CAAGGCGATGCCAAAGTATAAGGCGTTGATTAAGTTCCTCTCGGAGCCGGGTGTGAAGGTGTTGTTGCAGAAGACCGAGAATATATATATGCAGGACAACGAGCGTCGTATGCACGAGATTACTGACGACAACTTCGTTGTTCACGACGAGAAGATGAATACCCTTATCTTGACCGACAAGGGTCACGAGGTTGCCTCTAAGCGCTTCGGCGAGGAGGGCTTCTTCGTGCTTCCAGATATCGGTGCTCGCATCGCTGAGATGGAGCAGGATAAGGAGTTAAGCCTCGAGGATCGCGCGCAGAAGAAGGATGAGCTTCTTGCCGATTACTCTATCAAGGCTGACCGCGTACACACTATGAATCAGTTGCTTAAGGCATACTTTATGTTCGAGAAGGAGGTGGAGTATGTGCTTATCGAGGGCAAGGTAAAGATTGTCGACGAGCAGACTGGTCGTATTATGGAGGGTCGCCGTTACTCGGACGGTTTGCACCAGGCTATCGAGGCTAAGGAGAGTGTTAAGGTTGAGGATGCTACGCAGACCTTTGCTACCATCACCCTTCAGAACTACTTCCGTATGTACCACAAGCTTGCAGGTATGACTGGTACTGCCGAGACCGAGTCTTCGGAGTTCTGGAGCATCTACAAACTTGATGTGGTGGTTATCCCTACAAATAAGGAGGTTATCCGTGATGACCGTGACGACTTGGTTTATAAGACCGAGCGCGAAAAGTATAATGCCGTTATTGCCGAGATCGAGAAGATGGTGGGTGCTGGTCGACCAGTCTTGGTGGGTACTACCTCAGTCGAGATTTCGGAGCTTCTAAGCCGTATGCTTAAGCTTCGTGGCATCAAGCACAACGTCCTCAATGCTAAGCAGCATCAGCTCGAGGCGCAGATTGTTGCCGAGGCTGGTCGTAGCGGTCAGGTAACTATCGCTACCAATATGGCGGGTCGTGGTACCGATATCAAACTCTCGCAAGAGGTTAAGGAGCGCGGTGGTCTTGCTATCATCGGTACTGAGCGCCATGAGAGCCGTCGTGTAGACCGTCAGTTGCGTGGTCGTGCTGGTCGTCAGGGTGACCCAGGTTCTTCACAGTTCTTTGTGTCGTTGGAGGATAAGCTTATGCGCCTCTTCGGATCTGACCGTATCGCATCTATGATGGATAAGATGGGTATCCAGGAGGGTGAGGTTATTCAGGCTGGTATGATGACTAAGGCTATCGAGCGTGCACAGAAGAAGGTAGAGGAGAACCACTTTGGTACTCGTAAGCGTTTGTTGGAGTACGACGATGTTATGAACTCACAGCGTGAGGTTATCTACACACGCCGTCGTCACGCCCTCTATGGTGAGCGTATCGATATCGATTTGAATAACCTCCGTTGCGACTACGCTATCAAGTTTGTGGAGGCACACGAGGGTTGTAGCTTCGAGGAGTTTAAGTTCGACCTTATGCGCGAGGTCGCTCTCGATACTACTATCCTTGAGGAGCAGTTCGAGGCAATGAAGCCAAAGGAGATTGTAGACTCTATCGTTGCCGACCTTACAGCTCTCTACGAGCGCAAGGCAAGGGTTATTGCCGATGTGGTACGCCCAACAATGGAGCGCATCTACAACGATGCTGGTGACAACCTACATCGCCGTGTGGCATTCCCAATCTCAGATGGTCGTCTTCAGTTTGCTGTGCCTGTGGAGTTGCAGAAGTGCAAGGATAGCGACTGCATCGAGATCTTCCGCGAGTTTGCTAAGGTAGCACTCTTCACCACTATCGACGACGCTTGGCGTGAGCACCTCCGCGAGATGGATGACCTCCGCCAGAGTGTGCAGAATGCTACATACGAGCAGAAGGATCCACTCCTTATCTATAAACTTGAGTCCTTCCAGCTCTTCTCAAAGATGCTTGTGGATATCAACCGCGATGTTCTTGCCCTAATCAATAAGGCATTTATTGCTGTTCGTCAGGCTAATCCTGATGCTATCCAGAATGCTCGTGAGCAGAAGGCTAAGGTCGATGTTAACAAGCTTCAGGCATCACGTATGGCTGCAGCAGCGCAGGCTGGTCAGGGTGAGCGTGGTAAGACCGCACCTATCAAGGCTGAGAAGACCGTAGGTCGTAATGACCCATGTCCTTGTGGTTCGGGTAAGAAGTATAAGCATTGTCACGGCAAACTTTAATTTCTTGTGATAAGGCGGACATCTACTGCCGCTAACAAAATATGTCTGCAATGGGCAGTACGCCCAAGTACAGCCCATCGCAGCCAATTTTGCCGAGCGTTGTATCTGCAGCCTTCTGACAAGAAATTAAGTGCAACCCTAAAAGTGGGTGTCGGTTTCGCTTGTTCCAAGCGACAGCTAAAGTTGAGGACAATAGAGACACAGAGAGTTTTTTATTTTAAATGTGATACTCGGTTTCGCTGCGTCTCTTCGTCACTTTGTCTTGTTCGTCTTAAAACTCCTAAAAAGTCGCAGACTTTTAACCAATACTAATTACTAATTGCTCATTACTAATTACTTATCATGGGATACAAAGAGCAAAAACAGCGTCAGTTCGACTTGCGTTATCTGCAGATGGCGCGTGTATGGGCGGAGAACTCCTACTGCGAGCGCAGAAAGGTGGGGGCTTTGCTTGTCAAGGATAAGATGATTATCTCCGACGGCTACAATGGTACTCCCTCGGGTTTCGAGAATATCTGCGAGGATGATATGGGTAAGACAAAGCCGTATGTGCTCCACGCTGAGGCTAATGCTATTACTAAGGTTGCTAAGAGCGCCAACAATTGCGACGGCTCGACGCTATACGTCACCGCCTCGCCATGTATTGAGTGTGCCAAGCTAATCATCCAAGCCGGCATTCGTCGCGTAGTTTATGCCGACCCATATCGTATGGACGACGGCATCCAGCTACTCAAGAAAGTGGGTATCGAGTGTGTTCAGGTTTCTGATGAAGAGACGGTTTTAAAGTGAAAACTGAAAAGTGTAGTGCGCTTCGCACTGAATATAGATAAAAGTGAAAGGTTAGCCTTTCACTTTTTCTTTTGGTATCATTACCTCTCTTTTTAATCTGCGTTGCAGACGCCTAACCTTTCACGTTGTTATAGATTTCTTCAATCGCATCACACATCGCGCTCCATGAGAAGCGTTTGCGCTCCTCTACCATATTCTCGGCAAAACGCTGCAATCTATCACCCTCGTAGATGCGCTCCAAGGCGTTAGCTACACCCTCCACCGTTGGCTCGCATACATAGCCTACGCGGTCATCTGGTACAATCTCGGCGAGACCACCAACGTTGGTCACGATGACAGGTGTGCAGAAGTTGTAGCATATCTGCGTTACGCCACTCTGCGTAGCTGTCTTATAGGGTAGCACCACGCAGTCGGCAGCCGAGAAGTAGTACTTAATCTTATCATCGGGTATAAAGTAGTCGTGTAGCACGATATCGTTCTCTAAGCCAAGGCGTTCGATAAGAGTCATATATTTGTCTTTTGCGGCATAGAACTCGCCTGCAATAAGCAATTTATGCCCCTCTCTGCGGAACTTCGCCCATGCCTCAAGTAGGGTATCTAACCCCTTGTAGTCGCGTATAAGACCGAAGAACATCGCATAGCGTACATCGCTCTCTAAGCCCAACTCCTTGATTGCCTCCTCGCGTTCTACGCGCCCACCAAAGTTCTCGAACATAGGGTGTGGCGAGAACATTGCTGGTGCTGAGGTGTACTCCTTAAGCTCGCTATGCACCTGCTCCGACATATAGATAAAGCCGTCAACCGAGTTTAGGTAGTAGCTGTTGAAGGGCTTGTCGGTGATATGATGCTCGTGTGGCTCTACATTATCAATTTGGCATACAACCTTTGTGTGTCCATTCTTGCGCGCAAGGCGTGCTATGCTACCGAAGCAGGGTGCCATAAATGGTGTCCAGTACTTCATAAGTACGATATCGGGCTTGGCTTTACGAAGCTCTCTGCCTACGCTCCACCACGACAACGGATTTATGGTCGATACTCTGCGACGAATATTAAGGTCTGTAGGCGCTGGTGTATCGACTGTTTGGCTCTTGCCTGGGAATAGGAGCGAGGGGTATTGCAGTGTAAATGTGAGTATATCAACGCTATAGCCTCGCGACTGAAACTCGCGTGCCATGCTCTCCATTATCGCTGCCAAGCCACCACGATAGGGGTGTGCAGGACCTACAATTGCTATTTTAAGCCTCCTCTGCTCCACGGTATTCTGCTATTTGAACTCCACCTTAGCGCGACACAACACTCTCTCTGGGCTCGACGAAATCTCGAAACTCCAAGTGTTACCATCCTCTACCCAACCTATGGTCAAGGTCTCGCCATAGAGCGCTTCAGCGATAAAGTTTATATCTATGCGCAACCCCTTGTTCTGCTCGATAAGTTCCAATGGCACGTTGTCAAAGATAAGATCTACGTAGCGCAAGGTGTTTACATGACGGTTGAAGTCGATATCGCTGTAAACCACTGGGCGTGAGGCGTTACCAACAGGAACTATAGGTCGTAGACGCGCTGGCGCAGAGATGGGCGATGGCTCGTCGACCATAGCCTGCATATAGGTCTCCTTGAGTAGCGACATATCCACCACCTGGCGAGTCTCCATATTGAGCATACACCACTGCGAAACGCCCTTTGCCACGCACTCCGCGCCACGATGGATACGGAAGTTACGTGTTGACGATAGGCGGTTAAACTCATTCACCCACGTGTCGATAGCAATCTCCTCGTACTGCTTAGGCTGTGCCTCGATATCCACGGCAAGGCGTGATAGCACCCACGTTGTAGAGTCGCTATCGAGGGCGCTAATGCCAAAGCCCTTGCGGTCGGCATCCTCACCAGCTACATCGAGCATATAACCTATTATCGCTGCCACCGAGGCTCTGCGAGTGCAATCCACACTCTTAGGTTGCACCATATTCTTATATGTTGAAATCTCAGCCATACTCTTTAGAATTATTAGACAAATGTACGAAAAAGAATTTAATTAACATCATTTGACAGGGGGCATATTGCGGAACTTTCGAGTATAGGCTCTGCATAGTATAGACCAATGTTGGCTATATGTGCCGTTGCGCGTGTTGCGGTTATGGTGATTTTTAGCCGACTTGGAGTACAGTCGATGAAACGCAGTAAACGTTTGTATCCTATTGTTGTACCCTCGGTAAGGTCGCACCACTTGTCATTAATAAGCGCCTCCACTTTAAAGCTCTCAACATGCTGACCTTGTGTGATATCCTCACTAAGAAGTAGTGTGTTTACTACAGCTCCATTTTGCACCGATAGCTCAATGCTCTCACCCTCGTCGCAGTGCCATATTGGGGTGCTATAAACCACGTAGTTTTGGGCGTACATCTTAGCTAAGTAGCTGGCAAGCTCCTTTATTCGCGCAGCATCTGTCTCGTGTATAACTCCTCGCCTATCTGGAGGTATATTTAGAAGTAGTACGGAGTTGCAACCCACCGAGCTAAAGTAGATATCAACCAAGTTGGCAAGCGTGCGCACCTGGTCATCCTGCCACTGGTGATAAAACCATCCTGGACGTATAGATACATCTACTTCTGAAGGGTACCAGTATAGATGCTTTGCCTTAGCTATAAGTTCACGGCTACCTAAGTCTGTAGCCGTCTCCGAGATGCCAAGCTCTGAGTTTGCCTCTGAACTGTGGATGTAAGACATTGGTGTAAATGGAGTTACACTCCACTCGGTCTCTCTGCCTAAGCCTTTTTCGTTACCCACCCAGCGCACATCGTCACCCATTATCGCAGTGACGGCATCGGGTTGTAGGGTGTGTATTGTTTGAAGTATTGCATCCCAGTCGTATATTTGTCGTTTGCCATTCGGACCCTCGCCACAAGCACCATCAAGCCACACCTCGTCTATTCTGCCGTAGTTTGTAAGCAGTTCGCTAAGCTGTGCTATGAATAGGCGGTTGTATGCTGGTGAGTCACCATAAGACGGAGCATTTCTATCCCACGGTGAGAGGTATATGCCAAACTTTAGACCGTGCGTCCTACATGCCTCGCTAAGCTCGCGCACTACGTCGCCCCTGCCCTCGCGCCAAGGGGAGTGCTTTACCGAGTACTCTGTTGTTTCGGTCTGCCACAAGCAGAATCCATCGTGGTGCTTGGCGGTTAGTATCGCCATCTTAAAGCCTCCATCTTTGAGCGCCTGCACCCACTGCTCGCAGTTGAGTTCCGAGGGGTTAAAGATCTCGGGACTATCCGTGCCGTCACCCCACTCGTTATCGGTGAAGGTGTTGATGCCAAAATGTAGGAATGCCGTGAGCTCCATCTGCTGCCACGCCAACTGCTTCTCAGAGGGTACAACGCGCGATGCGATATCTATCCGTTGCTCGATAGTAGCCTCCTCGGGTAGTGTGGCTCGCTGGGTGTAGAGGTTGGTTTTTGGTGTCGCTGCACAGCCTATGTTAAGCAGGGCAAAGAGGGTTAATAAGCGTAGCGTGTGTGACATAGTTGTAGGGTGTAAGATGAAAATACCCCTGAGGTTATGTTGTTGTACTTCAGGGGTATTGTTGTTGTTAGCTTGTATGCTACTTCATCTCAGCAAAATACTTGTAGAAGTATGGCAAGGTCTCCAAGCCCTTGTAGAACTGGTCGAGACCGTAGCTCTCGTTAGGCGAGTGGATAGCATCCTTCGAAAGACCGAAGCCGAGCAAGATAGACTTGATGCCGAGGATATTCTCAAAGCCTGAGATAATTGGAATAGAGCCACCAGAGTAGAATGGTAGTGGGGTAACACCGAAAGTGGTCTCCACAGCCTTCTCTGCAGCCTTGTAAGCTGGTAGGTCGGTTGGAGATACGTATGGTGCGCCACCGTGCAAGAACTCTACCTTCACCTTAACGCTCTTAGGAGCGATTCTCTTGAAGTGCTTCTCAAATAGCTTAGCAATCTTTTTAAAATCCTGGTTTGGAACAAGGCGCATCGAGATCTTAGCGTATGCCTTCGATGGAATTACGGTCTTAGTGCCCTCGCCAGTGTAGCCACTCCAGATACCATTTACATCGAGTGATGGGCGGATACCTGTGCGCTCCATAGTGGTATAGTCCACCTCACCTGCTACATCGCCAAGGTCGAGCGCCTTCTTATACTCCTCAAGTGAGAATGGAGCCTTGTTCAACGCCTTGCGCTCAGCATCTGTAAGGATGCGTACATCGTCGTAGAAGCCAGGGATAGTAACGCGACCAAACTCGTCTGTAAGCGATGCTACGAGCTTAGCAAGCACGTTTGCAGGGTTTGCCACAGCGCCACCAAACAAGCCTGAGTGCAAATCCTTATCTGGACCAGTTACCTCTACCTGCATATAGGTCAAACCGCGGAGACCCGCTGTGATAGTAGGTGTTTCAAGACCAATCATAGAGGTGTCTGATACGAGGATGATATCTGCCTTAAGCAACTTTTTGTAGTCTGCGCAGAACTTGTAGAGGCTTGGAGAGCCAATCTCCTCCTCACCCTCAAGCATAAACTTAACATTGCAAGGAAGGGTGTCTGTTGCCACCATAGCCTCGAATGCCTTTGCGTGCATATAGAGCTGACCCTTGTCGTCATCAGCACCACGGCACCAGATGCGACCATCCTTAATCTCTGGCTCGAATGGATTTGTCTTCCACTCGTCGATTGGGTCCTCTGGCATCACGTCGTAGTGGCCATATACCAATACCGTCTTAGCCTTAGGGTCGATAATCTTCTCTGCGTATACCACAGGGTTGCCCTCTGTAGGCATCACCTCAGCGCGGTCAGCACCAGCCTTTACAAGGGCTGCAGCAAGCCACTCAGCGCAACGCACCATATCGTTCTTATGTAGCGATGGCTGTGCGCTGATTGAAGGAATGCGAAGAAGGTCAAACAACTCCTCCAAGAAACGCTCTTTGTTCTTGTCAATGTATTCAGTTGCAAGTTTCATAGTTGTTAATTTTTAGGTTATATTTAGGCTTTACAAATTTGTTCTATTTCGGAAATGAAGCGCTTTGCCAAGCTATCTGCCTCAGCCATAGTTTTAGCCTCGGTGTAGATGCGGATAATAGGCTCGGTATTAGACTTGCGAAGGTGTACCCAGTTCTCTGCAAAGTCAATCTTTACGCCGTCAATATCATTAACTCTTTCGTTTGAGTATCTTGACTTTATGGTCGATAGAATCTTATCAACGTCAATCTCTGGAGTAAGCTCAATCTTGTTCTTTGATGCGAAGTAGGCAGGGTAGCTCTTACGCAACTCTGACATAGTCATATCAAGACCTGCAAAATAGGTCAAAAAGAGAGCAACACCCACTAAAGCATCACGACCATAGTGTAGCTCAGGATAGATAACTCCACCGTTACCCTCGCCACCGATTACAGCACCCGTCTCCTTCATTTTAGCCACGACGTTTACCTCGCCCACCGCGGCTGCTGCATAGCTGCAACCCTCGTAGCGTGCAGTAACATCGCTAAGAGCGCGTGACGACGATAGGTTCGATACGGTGTTACCCTTAGTATGCTTAAGAACGTAGTCTGCTACAGCTACCAAGGTGTACTCCTCGACAAACATCTCGCCATTCTCCATTACAAACGCAAGGCGGTCCACATCAGGGTCAACAACGATACCCATATCTGCACCCTCGCGGCGTATAACCTCCGAGATCTCGGTAAGATTCTCTGGAAGTGGCTCTGGGTTGTGTGCAAACTCGCCAGTAGGCTCGCAGTTAAGCTCTACAACCTCGCAACCCAGCTCGCGCAAGAGTGCTGGGATAACCACACCACCGATAGAGTTAACAGCATCTACCACAACCTTAAACTTGCGCTTGCGCACAGCCTCCACATCTACCAATGGGAGAGCCAAGACCTGCTCAATATGCTTAGGGTTGAAGTCCTCGCGAAGGATAACCTTGCCAATATGGTCAATTGTAGGGTAGCTCCACATAGTATCTTCAGCCATGCTTAGCACCTCCTTACCCTCGGCATCGTTTAGGAACTCGCCACGCTCGTTGAGGAGCTTAAGGGCGTTCCACTGGCGAGGGTTGTGCGATGCGGTGATGATAATACCGCCGTCAGCCTTATGTGTGATAACAGCCATCTCAGTGCCTGGAGTTGTGCAGAGACCTACGTTGATAACGTCTGCACCACAGCCAAGCAATGTACCCTCCACCAACGAGTCAACCATCCCACCCGAGATGCGGGCATCGCGACCTACAACAATAGTGATGCGCTTGTCGGGATTCTTCGCCTTGATAAGTCTTGCGTATGCTGTTGTGAACTTCACCACATCGATAGGGGTGAGGTTGTCTGCCTGCGCTCCGCCAATAGTTCCGCGGATGCCTGAGATTGATTTAATGAGTGTCATATTTAAGTTTTGTTTTGTAAAAATCCTCTAAAAGTTTTGCTATTTCTGACAAAATTACTAATTTTACGCGAATATTAAAAATAATAAGGAACTAAATTATTTCAAGATATGAGAATAATACCATCTTCTGAGTTGATAATCAATGGTGATGGCTCTATTTTCCATCTTCATTTGAAGCCTGAGCAGTTAGCAGATATCGTGATTTTAGTGGGCGATCCTGCGCGAGTGGCGATGATTGCGGAGTATTTCGATACTAAGGAGTGTGAGGTGTCAAATCGTGAGTTTTTGACCGTAACAGGAACATATAAGGGCAAGCGTATGACCGTGATGTCAACAGGTATTGGTATAGGTAATATCGATATCTGCGTAACGGAACTCGATGCTCTTGCAAATATAGACTTCGAGACTCGTCAGGTTAAGGAGAACTTCCGTCAGCTAACCCTTGTGCGCCTCGGTACTTCAGGCGCTATACAGCAGGATATCGAGGTTGGCGAGGTTGTCTTCTCCAGAACATCACTCGGCTTTGACGGTCTCCTTTCGTACTACGAGGGTCGTGATGCAGTATGTGACCTCGACCTTGAGCGTGCCTTCTCAGAGCATACGGCTTGGTATGAGAAGCTTCCTGCACCATACTTTGTGGATGCCGATAAAGAGCTATTCAACCTCTTTAAGGATTCTACCCGTGAGGGTATCACCATCGCAGCCCCTGGCTTCTATGCTCCTCAGGGTCGCTGGGTGAGAATAGCACCACACGACAAGAACCTTAACCAGAAGATCGAGGACTTCAAGTATGGTGAGCGTCGTATTACCAACTTCGAGATGGAGGGCTCAGCTCTTGCAGGTCTTGCGGCCTTGATGGGTCACCGCGCAGCAACCATCTGCACCATCATCGCACAGCGTGTAGCGAAGAATGCTTGCACCGACTACAAGCCATTTGTGCGTCGTATGATTGAGATGGCGTTGGATAAGTTGGCAACCCTCTAACACAATGTAAATTAAGAATAAAAATAAATAAAAACAGAGAAAACTATGAAATTTACAGTATCAAGTTCAGCGCTACTATCGTTGCTTGCAACAACAGGTAAGGTTATCAGCAACAAAAACACACTCCCTATCCTCGACTACTTTCTAATCGAGCTTAAGGGCAACGAGCTTACAGTTACCACTTCAGACCTTGAAACCACTCTTGTGGGTCACCTTAACGTGGATAACGTAGAGCGCGAGGGTGTTATTGCTGCCCCTGCAAAGCTTATGCTTGATTCGCTAAAGGAGTTCCCAGAGATGCCTCTTGAGTTCGATGTTAACGACTCTACATGGGAGATTAAGGTGCGTTGGGCAAGTGGCTCGCTCTCTATTCCTGGTGCAAGTGCTGTTAGCTACCCAGCTATGCAGACTATCGGTGCAGAGCGCAAGGAGATATTGCTCGATGTAGATATGCTTATCGCAGGTATCAACAAGACTATCTTCGCTACTGCAGACGACGAGCTTCGTCCAGTGATGAATGGTGTTTACTTCAACTTTGAGGAGGGCAAGGTGACCTTCGTTGCTACCGATGCTCACAAGTTGGTACGCTCAGTGGCTGAGTGCCCAGATGTAGACTTCAACGCATCATTCATTCTTCCTAAGAAGCCAGCAAATCTTCTTAAGGGTGTGCTACTTAAGGAGGAGGAGCCAATTCGCGTATCATTCGATGTTAAGAACGTATCATTCGAACTTAAGAACCATAAGTTCGTTTGCCGTCTTATTGAGGGTAACTATCCTAACTATAACGCTGTTATCCCATCAGCAAACCCTAACAAGGTACTTGTTGACCGCGTAGAGCTTGTAAATGGTATCAAGCGTGTTGCAGTATGTTCTAACCCTACAACCAACCTTATCCGTATGGATATCGCTGGTAACAAGATTAGCCTTGCAGCTCAGGATATCGACTTCTCAGTATCTGCAAACGAGACAATCTCTTGCAGCTACGAGGGTCAGCCTGTAACTATCGGCTTCAAGTCTACATTCCTTGTAGAGATTCTATCAAACATCGACTCTTCAACCGTTGTTATCGAGCTTGCTGACTCTACCCGTGCTGGAGTATTCAAGCCTGTATATGATGATAAGAAGGCTACAGATGTGTTGATGCTTCTTATGCCGATGATGATTAACGCATAAATTTCTTGTGATAAGGCATCATCTATTGCCGCTAACAAATTGTTGTAGCAATGGGCAGTACGCCAAGTACAGCCCATCGCTCCAATTTTTATTAGGGAGTTTAGGGCGTTTATGGAATTTAGGGAGTTTAGGGAGTTTAGGGAGTTTAGGGAGTTTAGGGAACCAATCCTTAATAACCCTTAATAACTGCTAATAACCCCTAACTACCCTTACCAACCCACCCCTGACAAAAAGACAAAGCGTTTTACTAATTACTAATTTATTTTTCGCTGTGAACTTAAAACTAAAGAGACCGATAATATTCTTTGACCTTGAGACTACGGGTGTGGATGTTGCCAACGACCGCATCGTGGAGATTTCGATGGTGAAGATTGGCGTTGATGGTGAGAAGGTCGTAAAGACACGACGTATAAACCCTGAGATGCACATCCCTGAAGTGGCAACTGCTGTACACGGTATCAGCGATGAGGATGTTAAGGATGAGCCAACATTCAAGCAGATTGCCAAGTCGTTGGCAGCCTTTATCGAGGGTTGCGACTTTGGAGGCTTCAACTCCAACCGCTTCGATTTGCCGATGCTTGTTGAGGAGTTTTTGCGTGCTGGTGTAGATGTCAACTTCGACAACCGCAAGTTCGTAGATGTGCAGACTATCTTCCACCGCAAGGAGCAGCGCACGCTTGTGGCGGCATATAAGTTCTATTGCGATAAGGATTTGGAGAACGCCCACTCTGCCGAGGCTGATACTATGGCTACGTACGAGGTCTTGGAGTCGCAGATTGAGCGCTATGGCGATATTGGCTCTACCGTTGAGGAGTTGGCTGAGTTCTCGTCGAATGGTCCATTAGTGGACTTCGCAGGTCGTCTGTCGCTCAACGACAAGGGTCAGGAGATATTTACCTTTGGTAAGTACAAGGGGCGTGCGGTGGAGGAGGTCTTCGCCAAGGATCCAAGCTACTATTCGTGGATAATGAATGGCGACTTCCCGCTATACACTAAGAAGAAGATTACTGAGATTCGTCTAAGGATGAAATAGGATGAGAAACCTTAAATTTATACATACTCTGCTACTCCTTGTTCTTGCTCTGCCAGCAGAGGCTACAGAGCCTACGAACGATATTGTGGAACTTAACGGCAGAAGTTACTATAAGCATTTAGTTGCGAGTGGTGATACTATCTATGCGCTCTCGAAGGCATATAATGTCTCCGAGCAGCAGATTTTGGATTGCAACGAGGGTGTAACGCCAGCGACGCTCAAGGTTGATAGCTATATCTACGTTCCGCACACCGTGGTGGAGGTGAGTACTACCGTAGTGGCAGATAAGAGTCCCTTTGTGCTCCACACCGTAAAGTCGGGAGATACGATATACTCCATTGCTCGCAAGTATAAGGTTTCGGTTGCCACGTTGGAGAGCGATAATCCTGATGTCGATATAGAGCGCATTGCGCCAGGTATGGAGATTAAGGTGCGCCGTTCGGAGCGTGGTAGTGTTACAAAGGATGAAATTGCCCAGGAGCAGCGTCAGCGCGATGCCGAGATTGTGCTAAAGTCTAACGAGTATAGGGTTATGGCTGGTGAGACGGTCTACTCACTATCGCGTAGATTTGGTATGAGCGAGGAGTGCTTTATGGAGATAAACTCCCTTAGATCGGCTCGTGATCTAAAGGAGGGTATGATTGTGCTTCGCTCCAAGCCCGTGGATGCAGCGCCTGCGGTTGAGGAGAGTGTACAGGTGGCAGTAGAGTCAGCTGTTGAGGCTCAGCCCGTGGTAGAGGCTACACAGGAGGAGGCTGTTGAGGCTGTTGATATGTTGGAGCAGAATGTTGAGGTTGACCAGCAGAGCATCTCTGCGATGCCAGTACCAATGTTTGAGTGCGTTGCAGAGTTCCAAAAGCTATATACACTTCTTATGTTGCCATTCCACAAGGATGGCAAGGTGAACTCTACGGCTGTAGACTTCTATCGCGGTGCCTTGCTTGCTATGGAGGATCTAAGTGGTATGGGTTATCAGATAGACCTTTCTGTGCTCGATACTAATGGCTCTGCGGAGGTTGTTGAGGATATTGTCAATTACGAGCCACTATTCTATGGCGCAAACCTTATCATCGGTCCTGTCTACGAGGATGAGATGAGCAAGGTCTTGCCATACGCCGAGCAGGAGAATATACCTATTGTGTCGCCATTGGCAGATTTGTCATCGATGAGTAGTCCTGTACTCTTCCAGATGCACGCAGAGACGAGTCATAAATATGATAAGTTAGCCAATATCTTTGCTGATGACCGCGAGGTCTTTGTTATCCACACTGCCTCTGAGGATGCGGAGACTAAGAGCAGAATCTACGAGTTCGGTGCTAACAATACATTTACGGAGCTAAACTACAAGTTCAACCGAGGCTCGATATTCCACCGCCGTAATGCTGATGGTACCAACGGTGCTATGGTCAATATCACGGAGCTTATGCGTAGCAAGACAAACAAGGTCTTTGTGGTGTTGGCAAGTGCTGAGACAGATGTTGATAGAGTGCTCACAACGCTATCATCGACCAAGGCTTCTATCCTCGGTCGTGGAGGTGTTATGGGTGATTATGTGGTCTTGGGTAATCGTCGCTGGAAGCAGATGAAGAGCATCGATAAGCAGACTTTCTTCAACAACAACACAATCTTTATCGTACCATACCACGCCAACCGTGGTAGTGGTGCTATCTCTAAATTTGATGCACGCTACATCACGGCATACGACGTGTTGCCTACGATGTACTCATATCGTGGCTACGATGCTATGATGATCTTCTGCCGTAAGATGTTCGAGGGTTGGGAGGATATTGGCAATGTGGTAACTCCGCTTGCTACGCCTTATACCTTCACTTTCGAGAATGGCTTGTATGTCAACGACCACTGGGTTTTAGAGAAGTATAGTAGTAACTACTCAATAGATGTAGAGTAATGGCAAACATCACATCATCGATTCCAGAGAAGACTATCGAGCGCCTTAGCGAGTACCGACGTACGCTTATCAAGTGTCACGAGCGCGGTATCACCCATATCTTCTCGCACGTCTTGGCGGGTATGCACGGCATCACGGCTGTACAGGTGCGCCGAGACTTGATGCTTATCGGCTTTTCGTCTGATACCAAGAAGGGTTACGATGTCAAGGTCCTCATAGACTTTATCGACGATATCTTGTATAGCGAGCAGCCTATAAATATGGCAATCATTGGTATGGGACACCTCGGTCAGGCGGTAACGAAATACTTTAACGGGAAGGGTCTGAAGCTGCGCATTACGGCAGCCTTCGATATCGACCCTAATAAGGTGAATAGCGTTATCTACAACATCCCGTGCTACCATATCGATGAGTTCGAGAGACGTGTCGAGGAGCTTGATATAAGCATCGTCATCGTCTCGTCGCCTACATCTGTGGCTTCGACCCTTGTGTTGCCTATTATCAACGCTGGTATCAAGGGTGTCTTGAACTTTACCTCAGCACCGCTTAACTTCCCTCAGGGTATCGTCGTTGAGAACTACGATATCACAACCCTCTTGGAGAAGGTAGCATATTTCGTTAAGGTTGCCGAGGAGAGTAACAACTAACTTCAACTTATGATTATCGATTACGGCTTTGACCCCATATCGGCAAATATGCGCACGGTTGTCACCATTGGCTCGTTCGATGGTGTGCATAGTGGGCATAAGGTCTTGTTGTCGGCACTTAAGCAGATGGCTAAGTGTCTCGGTGCGGAGAGTGTTGTGGTCACCTTCGATCCACATCCGCGCATCGCTATGGGTAGAGCCGAGGGTATGGGGCTTCTTACGACAATAGAGGAGAGAGCCCTATTGCTCGAGCGCGAGGGTATAGACCGTATGGTCGTTGTCCGCTTCGACGAGAGGTTTCGTAGCCAGCCCTACGATGTCTTTGTGCGTGAGTCGCTTGTTGTAAGGCTCGGTATGGTGGGTATGATTGTGGGTTATAACCACCGCTTAGGTCGCGGTAACGAGGGAAACTACGAGAGCTTGCTTCCGTTAGCCTCGGAGTGTGGCTTCGAGTTGGAGTGTGTAAGCCAACATTTGGTGGACGGTGCAAAAATCAGCTCTACGGTGGTGCGCGATGTTATGTCGAGGGGCAATATGCGAGAGGTAGAGCATTTGCTCGGTCAGCGATACCTCATTATGGGTGAGGCAAAGAACGGTATCGTGACTATAGCGGACGAATATAAACTCCTCCCCGCATCGGGGTTCTATGAAGCTAATGTTACCTATAATAATATAAGGTGTAGCGCTCAAGTCCAGATTCTGGACCGTAGGGTGGTGCTCGCCGAGAAGGTTGATGGACGAGTGGTTATTGAATTATAGTAGATACAAAGAGAGTGAATAAAAAGTGTATTTTGTCGTTACGCTTGCCCTCAAAATGCTCATTTACGCTCAGTAAACTGCGCTTTTTCGGGCTTCGCAAGCCTAAAACTACATCTTTTTATTCACTCTCTTAGGTTATAGGGGTTGCTAAATTACTTTTTAGTCAACCCCTTTTTCTATTTCTATAAGTTATCGTGCCCCCTACTCAAGGTTAAGCTCCTTCTTGATATCCTCAATTTTCTGGTCAAGGGCTGCAAGAGTAGCGTCGAACTCATCTACTGATGCCAATGGGGCCTTAACACCGAAGTAGAACTTAATCTTAGGCTCGGTACCTGATGGACGCACCGATACCTTTGTGCCGTCCTCGGTGAGCCACTGCAATACATTGCTCTTATCCTCTACACCCTCGATTGGCTTGCGCTCACCTGTGCGTGCGTCAATCTGCTCAAGAGTCTTATAGTCGTAGATAGTGACTACTGGAGAGCCGAGCAATGACTTAGGAGGATTCTGGCGGTAGTCAACCATCATCTGCTGAATCTCGGCAGCACCATCCTTGCCCTTGCGAACAACATTCACCAAGCCCTCGCGGTAGAAACCATACTTAACGTACAACTGCTGCAACCACTCGTATAGTGTGATGCCCATAGTGTCGCGTACCCACGCTGCAGCCTCAGCTACGAGTGTGATAGCGGCAACGCCATCCTTGTCGCGCACGAAGTCGCCTGGAAGGTAGCCGAACGACTCCTCGCCACCACCGATATACTTAGTCTTGCCCTCCTGCTCACGGATAATCTTAGCGATATACTTGAAGCCTGTGAGGCAGTTGTAACACTTAACACCAAAGTGCTCAGCAACAGCATCAGGCATCATAGATGTCACGATAGTCTTTACGACGAACTCCTTGCCAGTAATCTTGCCAAGCTCAGCCCAGCGAGTAAGCTGGTAGCACATAAGAAGCACAAGGGTCTGGTTACCGTTCAAGAGTACGTAGTCGCCCTTAGCTGTGCGTAGTGCTACGCCCAAGCGGTCAGCATCTGGGTCGGTAGCCATAGCTACGTCGGCACCCTCACGCTCAGCGCGCTCGATAGCCATTGCCATAGTCTTGCGCTCCTCTGGGTTTGGAGATGCCACGGTAGGGAAGTTGCCGTCGAGCACCATCTGCTCGTCAACACATATAATATTATTAAAACCGTAGTTTCTAAGCGACTGAGGTACAAGCTTCACACCAGCACCGTGAAGAGGAGTGTAGACAATCTTCATATCGTTGTGCTTAGCCACTGACTCTGGTGATAGCGATAGCGCCTTAATAGCCTCGAGGTAGATCTTATCAAACTCCTCGCCGAGGATGTGGATATTCTCAGGATTCTTGCCTGTAAGCACCTGCGCGTTGTCGGTTACCTTCGCAACCTCTGCGATGATGTTAACATCGTGTGGAGAGGTCACCTGCGAACCATCTGTCCAGTATGCCTTGTAACCGTTGTACTCCTTAGGGTTGTGCGATGCAGTAACCATAACACCCGACTGGCAACCAAGCTCACGAATAGCGAAGCTAAGCTCTGGAGTAGGGCGCAAAGCATCGAATAGATATACGGTAAAGCCGTTAGAGGCGAAGATATCTGCCACACGCTCTGCGAACATACGTGAGTTGTTGCGGCTGTCGTGTGAGATAGCAACCTTGATCTGCTCGCCAGCGAAGTTCTGCTTAAGATAGTTTGCAAGTCCCTGAGTAGCAGCGCCTACAGTATATATATTCATACGGTTAGTACCCACGCCCATAATGCCACGGAGACCACCTGTGCCGAACTCGAGATCCTTGTAGAAGCTCTCTACCAACTCGTTAGGGTTGTTCTCGATAAGCATACGCACCTCTTGCTTTGTATTCTCGTCATAGTTGCCATTGAGCCAAGCCTCAGCCTTGCTCAATACCTGAGGGTCTAAATTGTTTGCCATAGTTATATCAGTTATTTTTATAGTTTATAATCTTACTCTAAGAAAATTTCTATTATGCAAATTTACAAAAAAAAAGTTTACAAAAAAGCAATTCAAGACTTAATTTTTGCAACATCAGCAAGTTAACACTTTTCGATGAATTTGCTGGCAATTTTAGAAATTCAAGCCTCGATTTCACTATCCTCTTAGTATTTATAAAGTTACGAAAACGAGCTGAAAAATGTATAAAAAATTTACCATATTTAACTCTTCGTGCTTGCCAAAAGTGTGGCGGAATGCCCTATGAAAAAAAATGAATTTTGCAACCAAATTTTCAATTTATTTTAATAAAATTATCCACATATTTGCACTGTCAAAACGCCCTTATTACTTACGGTGAGTCGAGGGCGATTTTAGCAAAATATAGGTAGTAAATGTAACGTGTTGAAACAGAGAGTATATAACTGTTTCGGGGTATTTATCGCCTAATTGGAGAGTGAAAAAGTAGAGGACACAGAGAAAATAAAGAACGCAATGACGCAGATGCAGAGATATACGGACGTGTGGCAGGATTGCCTTGATAGACTTCGAAGCTCAATGACCGAGGAGGAGTTTGTTAGGTGGTTTAATCCTATACGCCCCATCGATTTCGATGGCTCTACGCTACGTCTTCGTGTGCCAAACGAGAGCTTCGTATCGAATATCGAGAAGCGATACCTCAATGTATTGCTCCCTATCATATCAGAGTTATATGGCTCTGGTACGGTGCTCCGTTATGCTGTTCCACGCTCTTCGCAAACTGCTTCGGATAGTGGTGCAAACCACTTGCCAAAGTTTGCAACACCAACCGACACTGCAAATATAAAGAATCCTTTTGTAATTCCAGGTCTTCGTCGTATAAATATCGATCCACAGCTCAATATGAACTATACCTTCGACAACCATATCGAGGGTGAGTGCAACCGTCTTGCTCGCTCTGCGGGTATGGCTGTAGCTGTGTCGCCTGGAAACAACGCCTTCAACCCACTATATATATATGGTGACTCGGGCTTGGGTAAGACCCACATCGCTCAGGCTATTGGTCACGAGGTGCGTCAGCGCCACCCAGAGTTGCAGGTGTTGTATGTCTCGATGAATAAGTTTCAGGCCCAGTTCCAGACTGCCTATAAGAATGGCGAGATTACCGATTTCATCCACTTCTATCAGATGATTGACGTGCTTATCATCGACGATATTCAGGAGCTTACTGGTAAGACTGGTACACAAAATGCCTTCTTTAATATCTTCAACCACCTTCAGCTTGCGGGCAAGCAGCTTATTCTTACTTCGGATAAGCCACCGGTGGAGCTTAAGGATATCGAGCAGCGCCTGCTCACTCGTTTTAAGTGGGGTCTCTCGGCAAACTTGAGCATTCCAGACTACGAGACTAAGATTAAGATTATCCGCGCTAAGGCTAAGCGTCTCGGTGCAAATATTCCTGAGGAGGTTGTTACCTACCTTGCAGAGAATATCTCGGCTAATGTGCGTGAGATCGAGGGTGCGTTGTCGTCGCTTATTGCCAATGCCTCGTTCCTAAACCGCAAGATTACTATTTCGCTTGCTAAGGATATCTTGAAGGTCTATGTTAAGCTTACACAGCGCGAGATTACTATTGACCACATCGTGAAGGTTGTGTGTGAGTACTTCGATATCGATCTCGATACCTTCAACTCGTCGAAGCGTACCCGTGATGTAGCTCAGGCTCGCCAGGTGGCGATGTATCTTGCAAAGCAGCATACAAAGGCGCCACTAACGGTTATCGGCTCATCTATCGGTGGTCGTAACCACGCTACGGTGCTCCATAGCTGCAAGGCTGTTGCCGATATGATTGATACCGACAAGCAGTTTAAGGCACAGATGGAGGAGATTGAGAAGTTGGTACTATCGAAATAACACTGCGAATAATAAGTCAAGCCGCGTACAAATGTATGCGGCTTATATTTTACCCAAAAACAATAGAGGACATCCACCTCCTAAGCGTGATGTCCTCTACCATAACAATAATACCTCCCGCTTAGAAGTATAGGCTGAAGCCTACAGAGGCATTAGAGAGTATATTCAATGTCTGAGTGTTAAAAGAGATATTTCCATCGTCGTCGTCATCGTCATACGATAGCGAGCCGTACTGGAACGAGCCGATATTGAGGTTTACGGCAAACTTATCCGAGTAACGATACTCAAACGATAGTAGTGATAGGCCTGCTACATAGCCGTTAAAGTCCACCTCATACTCACTGTTGCCACTCTTCTCGATATACGCTGCAGATGCGTAGCCAATGGCCAAGCCTGGTGTATAGTATAGGTTTTTAGCAATAGGAAGGTAGTACGCCACGCTTGGTGCGATAATAAGTGTGTTGGTCTTATTGTCGCTGTCGCTCTGACCAACCGATGCATAATTAACACCTACACCGACGCGAATGTTATCCTTAACAAATCTGCTGTACTCCAAGCCTGCGCTAAAGGTGTTCTCGCTTGGAGATGTCTCGGTGATACTCTCTGAGCCTGCATCCATCTTAACAGAACTCTTTGATGTCTCATAACCAAAGCTAAAACCAAACGCCTGCTCGCCAGCCTTTTGTGCCGATGCACTTACAACCATACCTACTGCAAGTGCAATTGTTAAAATAATCTTTTTCATTTATCAAGTCTATTTAATGTTTTACAACTTTACAAATGTAATGAAAAATATTCAAAAAACAAATGGTTATGTCTATTTCTAAACTAACAGCCATAATTTATAAACTGAATATTAATGACTGGTAGGCATATAATAAAAGAAGCTGTCTAACAAGGCTACTTTGTCGTTACGCTTGCTCTCAAAATGCTCATTTACGCTAAGTAAACTTCGCTTTTTCGAGCTTCGCAAACCTAAAATTAGCTCTTGTTATACAACTTCTAAGTAAATTGAGGGCGGGGTAGATACCCTCCTTTTTTGTTACTCCTCACTCTGCTCTATAAACATTTGGCGGGTGTAGATACCATCGGTTATCTGTTCGGGCGATGTTATCTGCTTCGAGAAGATAAGTGTTGTCGATACGCTGATGTCGTCTCTATCCAACACACTTTGTGAGTAGCTCTTCTGTTGGTCGATGAATACCCAACCTCGCTCCGACATATAGTTCATCGCCCCAATGATGCTATTAAAGTAGATAGCCTTGCCATTTTCGTCGACAAGAGTGTTCCTCCAGAGCGATTTCTGTCCGTAATCTATCTGCGAATAGGATGCTCCCGAAAGAGAACAATACATTGTGTAAGGCTCTGTAGCGATAGCAGAAGCTGCTATTAGTGTAGCGGTAAATAGTGTTATAAACTTTTTCATAATAGTAGTGTTTTAGGTTCCTATTACAAAGTTACACACCACATATACGATTTGCTCTTAATGGCTCGGTCAAATGGCGTAGTAGGGAGGTGAAACGACTATTTCGCTTGGTGAACAGCCACAAAAAAAGTAGTTGTCAATCTGCTGACCGACAACTACCATACTCAAATCTGCTAATTGTTACTTTGCCTCCCACTCGCAGTAGACACAGCGTGTAACCCCCTCGCACTCCTCAAATCGTGGGCGCACTGGCTCAAGGTTTGAGATACATAGTGGGTTAGGGCATTTGCACGCCATAGCCTTGCCTCCGTGGTCGAAGGTGCGGCTCTTGTCATCCTGCCACTCGAGTAGCTTGAGGATAAGTGCCATACGCACAAACTTGCCATTCTCCACCTGACGGAAGTATGCTGCGCGTGGGTCTGGGTCTACATCAATTGCAATCTCGTTAACACGAGGAAGTGGGTGTAGAACAGCCATATGCTCCTTTGCTCCACGCATCTTCTCGGCATCGAGGATAAAGCAATCCTTAACGCGCTCATACTCCTCGGGGTCGGTAAAGCGCTCCTGCTGTACGCGGGTCATATAGAGGATATCCACATCGCCAATCACGCTCTCGATATCGTTCGACTCGCGGTACTCCACACCGTAGCGGTCGAATACATCGCGCTTGATGTAGTCTGGAAGAGCTAACTCAGGTGGCGAGATAAGTACAAACTTTGTATTCTCGTAGCGTGTCATCGCCTTGATAAGCGAGTGCACGGTACGGCCATACTTCAAATCGCCCACCAAACCGATTGTAAGGTTGTTCAACGTACCCAACTCACGCTTGATTGTAAGCAGGTCTGTCATAGTCTGCGTAGGGTGGCTGTGGCTGCCGTCGCCCGCGTTGATGATAGGTGTGCGCGACACATCCGTAGCGGCAAGAGGTGCACCCTCCACCTTATGGCGCATAGCAATGATATCTGCAAAGCAGTTGATAACCCTTACGGTATCTTGTACGGTCTCGCCCTTCGATACTGATGATGACTTGGCATCAGCAAAGCCCAATACGTTGCCTCCCAGCTCCATCATTGCTGCGGTGAAACTTAGGCGTGTGCGTGTGCTTGGCTCATAGAAGAGTGTTGCGAGCTTCTTGCCTCGGCACACCTCGCTATACTTCTCGCGGTTGGCGATAATATCCTCGGCAACGGCAATAATCTCGGCAATCTCGTTTACCGTTAAATCGGTTGGGTCTATCAAGTGCTTCATTGTCAGTCTTGTTTGTGATGTTACTTAATCCAGCTCTCGTCAGATGGGTTGTTGCGGAACTTGATGATGCGCTCCTTGTCCTCGGGCTTGATGTAACCCTCCTCGGCTGCCACCTCTACAAGTGCGTCGAGGTTTGAAAGCGAGTAGTTCTTAGTGTTTGCGGCAGCGATGCGGTCGATACCCTTCTGCATACCGTATGTGAAGATGCTCACGATACCAAGCACATCAGCACCAGCAGCGCGCAAAGCCTCAACTACCTCGATACAGCTACCGCCAGTAGAGATCAAATCCTCTACAACTACTACCTTCTGACCTGCCTCAAGCTTACCCTCAATCTGGTTGCCACGACCGTGGTCCTTAGAGCCTGAGCGAACATAACCCATAGGGAGGTTAAGGATTGTGGCTGTGATAGCAGCGTGTGCGATACCTGCTGTTGAAGTACCCATAAGTACCTCTACCTCTGGGTAGTGCTTGCGAATAAGCTCTGCCAAACCCTCCTCCACGTGGTTGCGTACCTCAGGAGCTGTGAGTGTTAGGCGGTTATCGCAATAGATAGGGCTCTTAATGCCACTTGCCCAAGTGAAAGGCTGCTCAGGGCGTAGGAATACTGCGCTGATTGACAAAAGGTCTTTAGCTATCTTCTTCTCCATAATATTCTTAGTTTTAATTGTTTAACCATTAGTTGATTACTCGGCGAACTCGCGCATACAACGCTCGTATGCAGCCACTGGATCTGGGGCAGCAGTGATAGGACGACCCACGACGATAAAGTCTGAGCCAATCTCCTTAGCACGCTCAGGTGTTGTAACACGTACCTGGTCGCCCACATCGCCATCGGCGAAGCGAACGCCTGGGGTTACGGTCATAAACTCCGCGCCACATGCCTCCTTAACCATAGCGGCCTCCAATGGTGAGCATACTACGCCATCCAAGCCTGCAGCCTTTGCGTTCTCGGCATACTTAACGATAGTGTCGTTGATAGATGCACCGATAAGCAACTCCTTCTGCATACGCTCCTCAGAGGTAGATGTGAGCTGTGTTACGGCGATAAGGAGTGGGCGAGTGCCATCCTCGCGTGTAAGACCCTCGATAGCAGCTCGCATCATATCTACAGTACCAGCAGCGTGAACATTGGTCATATCAACATCCAAGTTGCGGAGTACCGACATAGCCTTCTTTACGGTGTTTGGAATATCGTGAAGCTTAAGGTCGAGGAAGATGCGGTGTCCGCGCTCCTTGATTGTGCGTACAATCTCTGGACCCTCGGCATAGAAAAGCTCCATACCAATCTTAACGAATGGCTTACGACCAGTGAACTTATCCAAGAAGTTCAAGGTCTGCTCCTTGCTGCTAAAGTCGCAAGCAATAATTACATCGCGTTTGCTCATATTATTCTAATTTTATGTTTTGTCTCCTATATTTCTGGGCAAATGCCACAACACTCTACAAAGATACGAAAAATCGTTGTAATAATCAATAGATATGTAGATAAACATATAATTTCCCTCTGTAGAGTATGCCGTTTCACCCTAAAATGGGCATTCGTCCTCCCATACTTTTAACCTTTTAGTTTTCAGTTTAAAAGGCGTTGCCTTTTTTGATAAGGGCCTAAAGGGGCCAAAAAGGGCCCAAAGGGTTATTTGTATCAAGATTCCCCTTTAAGCCCTTTTATGCCTCTTTCTACCCTTTGGTATCAGGCACAGTAATCAACCTCCGCGCGAAGCGCACCTTACTTTTCAGTTTTCAGTTTTCACCTTTCACTTACTACTTGACGATGCCTATAATATCGCTTAAGCGTTCGATGCCAAGACGCTCCATCTCCTTTGGAAGTGCCTCGATAATCTCCTTGGCAGCATACGGATTCTTCAAGTTTGCAGCGCCCACCTGTACGGCTGTAGCGCCCGCCATCATCATTTCGATTACGTCCGATGCAGAGCTTACACCACCACATCCCATAACTGGAATCTTACAAGCGTTAGCCACCTGATAGACCATACGCACCGCTACTGGGAAGATAGCATCGCCTGAGAAGCCACCCATCTTATTTGCAATAACTGGCTTACGGCGCATAGTGTCGATACGCATACCGAGCAAGGTGTTAATCAAGCAGATACCATCAGCACCAGCCTCCTCGCAAGCGCGTGCGATAGCTACGATATCGGTTACGTTAGGGCTGAGCTTGATAAATACTGGCTTTGTCGTTACCGCCTTAACACGGCGTGTAACCTCAGCCGCAGACTCTGGCTGTGTGCCGAAGCTCATACCGCCGTTATGTACATTCGGGCACGATACATTCACCTCGATAATCTCCACCTGCTCCTCCTTATCAATCTTTGCGCAGCACTCCTCGTACTCCTCCAACGAGAAGCCGCTGATATTTGCCACGATAGGCTTGTGGAAGATCTGGCGAAGGTGTGGCAACTCCTCCGCAATTACCTTGTCGATACCAGGGTTCTGAAGACCTACCGAGTTGATAAGACCCGCCTCGCACTCGGCGATACGTGGGGTAGGGTTACCAAAGCGAGCATCTCTGGTCGTACCCTTGAATGATATCGCACCGAGGCAGTCGAGGTTGTAGTACTCCGCAAACTCTCTACCGAAGCCAAATGTTCCAGATGCTGGAATTACTGGGTTGTCCAACTTTACACCGCAAAGTTCGACAGAAGTATCATAGTGCTTTACCATATAATCTCATCTCGTTTTAGTACAGGACCATCCTTGCAGATGCGCTTGTTGCCATACTTAGTCTTGCACGTGCAACCCATACAAGCACCAAAGCCGCAACCCATACGCTCCTCAAAGCTATACTCGCCATCTACCGCCGTTGCATCGTACAACGCCTTAAGCATAGGCAGTGGACCGCAGGTGTAGAGGTAGTCGAACTCCAAGCCCTCGCCACGGATAACATCCGTAACAAAGCCCTTTGTGCCGAACGAACCATCTGCAGTAGAGCAATATACATCTACTCCCAACGCCTTGAACTCCTCGTAGTAGAAGACCTCCTCC
The DNA here is from genome assembly GCA_045633525.1 of Alistipes sp. GTDB lineage: Bacteria > Bacteroidota > Bacteroidia > Bacteroidales > Rikenellaceae > Alistipes. The sequence continues at coordinate 60,476 of JAZQYM010000041.1, forward strand.
TTGGTGTTGAAGCCGATGATAACCACTGGACGCTTACCCTCGCTAAGTAGTCGCTTGCAGAGGTTATACATTGGAGGCACGCCAACGCCACCACCCACCAAGAGTGGGCGATTGCCACTATTCTCTGTGTTAAAGCCGTTGCCAAGACCAGTGAGGATATCGAGCTTCTTGCCAGCAACCATACCCTTCATCTGCTCAGTACCGCGACCCACTACCTTATATATAATAGTGACACTCTTATCATCGTAGTCCGACACCGAGATAGGACGGCGAAGGAACTTGCCCTCGAGCTCGATGTTTATAAATTGTCCCGAGCGGGTGATATACTGAGTATCGCCCTCCAACACCATACGGTAGACCGCTGGTGTTAGAGGCTCGTTACTGAGTATCGTATAAATATCTCTCTTATACATAGTTATTCTGCATCAATAGTTGATACACCGAGTGTAATCTCCTCCAATACGTCGAGAAGTACGCTCACAGTCTCCAACGCAGTGAAGATAGTTACGTTGTTCTCAACAGCGCAACGACGGATATCATAACCATCGAGGCGAGCGCTGTGCTGGTTGATGTCGATAGTGTTGATTACGTAGTTAACATGACCCTTGCGGATAGAGTCGAAGATCTCGGTTGAGCCCTCGCTGAGCTTCTTGAGACAGCGTGTGCGAACCCCATTCTCGCGCAAGAACTTCGTTGTACCGCTTGTAGCCTCAATGTTGAAACCAAGCTCGTAGAAGCGGCGGATAAGTGGCAATGCGCGCTGCTTGTCTGCATCGGCGATAGATACGAAGATAGTACCGTAGTTTGCAATGGTCATACCTGATGACTGCAAAGACTTGTACAAGGCACGACGCAACGACGCATCGTAACCAATAGCCTCGCCCGTAGACTTCATCTCTGGAGAGAGGTAAGAGTCAACGCCGCGAATCTTAGCGAATGAGAAGGCTGGAGTCTTTACATACCAACGCTTCTTCTCGTCAGCGATAACCTTCTCAACGCCCTGCTCCTTAAGCGACTTGCCAAGCATTACGTTTGTAGCAATCTTCGCCATTGGAGTGCCTGTAGCCTTCGATAGGAATGGCACGGTACGTGATGAACGAGGGTTAACCTCGATAACATAGACCATATCGTTGTCGTCAGCGATAAACTGGATGTTGTACAAACCGATGATACCAATCTCCTTACCGAGGCGGATTGTGTAGTCGATAATTGTATCCTTAACCTTCTGGCTTACGCTGAAAGTAGGGTAAACGCTGATAGAGTCACCAGAGTGGATACCAGTGCGCTCAACGTGCTCCATGATACCTGGGATAAATACGTCGGTGCCATCGCAGATAGCATCTACCTCCAACTCCTTACCCATAATATACTTATCAACCAATACTGGCTGGTCCTCGTTAACCTCTACGGCAGTCTTGAGGTAGTGGCGCAAAGCCTCCTCGTTAGATACAATCTGCATAGCGCGACCACCCAACACGTAGCTTGGACGAACCAATACTGGGTAGCCGATGCGCTTTGCTGCAGCCACACCGCGCTCGATGTCGGTGATAGCCTCAGCATCTGGCTGTGGAATGCCAGCCTTGCGCATAATAGCCTCAAAGCACTTTCTATCCTCGGCGTTGTTGATGGCCTCGATGCCGGTACCGATGATGTTTACACCCAAGTCAGCCAAAGGCTTAGCAAGGTTGATAGCGGTCTGACCACCAAGTGATACTACAACACCTGTAGGCTTCTCCAACTCGATAACATTCATTACATCCTCCACCGTTAGTGGCTCGAAGTAGAGCTTGTCGCTTGTAGTGTAGTCTGTAGATACTGTCTCAGGGTTATTGTTGATGATGATAGCCTCGTAGCCAGCCTCGCGGATAGCCCAGATAGCGTGTACTGTAGAGTAGTCGAACTCAACGCCCTGACCGATACGGATAGGACCTGAACCAAGCACTACAATCTTCTTACGGTCGGTAACGATAGACTCGTTCTCCTCCTCGTATGTAGAATATAGGTATGGAACATCTGAGTGGAACTCTGCAGCGCAGGTATCAATCATCTTATATACTGGATATACGTTGTTCTCCTTGCGTAGTAGGAATACCTCGCTCTCGGTCATATCCCACAAACGACCGATATACTTATCGCTAAAGCCCATACGCTTAGCCTCCTTAAGAGTCTCGATATCGCGTACATTTGCCTTAACAACGCCCTCCATCTCAACGATGTTCTTCAACTTCTCAAGGAAGAAGAGGTCGATCTTCGTATTGTCGTATACGTGGAGAAGGTCTACACCGCGACGGATAAGCTCTGCAATAGCGTAGATACGGTCATCAGTACCCTTGCGGATATATGCCAAGATGCCCTCAACAGACATCGTGTCGAACTTCTTGTGGTATATATGGCAAACACCTGTCTCAAGTGAACGAACTGCCTTTAGAAGACCCTCCTCGAAGGTGCGACCTACTGACATAACCTCACCGGTAGCCTTCATCTGTGTGCCAAGCTCGTTAGAAGCATCGCTAAACTTATCGAATGGGAAGCGTGCAACCTTTGTAACGATGTAGTCCAACGTAGGCTCGAAGCTGGCAGGAGTGTTGGCGATACGAATCTCGTCGAGAGTCATACCGATAGCCACCTTAGCAGTAACGCGAGCGATAGGGTAGCCACTTGCCTTAGATGCAAGAGCTGATGAACGGCTAACACGTGGGTTAACCTCGATGATATAGTACTTGAACGAGAGTGGGTCGAGTGCGAACTGCACGTTGCAACCACCCTCAATCTTTAGGGCGCGGATAAGCTTCAAGGCGCTTGAACGGAGCATATTATACTCCTTAGCTGCAAGCGTCTGGCTTGGAGCAACCACGATAGAGTCACCAGTGTGAATACCTACTGGGTCGACGTTCTCCATCGAACAGATAGCGATAGCCGTATCGTTCTTATCGCGCATCACCTCGAACTCAATCTCCTTATAGCCCTTGATACTCTTCTCTACAAGTACCTGGTGGATAGGCGATAGAGCAAGCGCGTTACGCATAACATCGCGCAACTCCTCCTCGTTGTCGGCAAAACCACCACCAGTACCTCCGAGTGTAAAGGCAGGACGAAGAACTACTGGGTAGCCAATCTCGTTAGCAGCAACGATACCCTCCTCGATAGAGTTGGTAATGTGTGATGGGATAACCGGCTCGCCAATGCGCAAGCATAGCTCTTTGAAGAGCTCTCTATCCTCTGCCTCCTCGATAGAGGTGAACGATGTACCAAGAATCTCAACACCGCACTCCTCGAGGATACCCTTCTTCGCAAGCTGCACAGCAAGGTTAAGACCAGTCTGACCACCAAGACCAGGAACGATAGCATCTGGACGCTCGTAGCGGATAATCTTCGCAACGTACTCCAATGTCAAAGGCTCCATATACACCTTATCGGCGATATGTGTGTCGGTCATAATTGTTGCAGGGTTAGAGTTAACAAGGATTACCTGATAACCCTCCTCCTTAAGTGCAAGACAAGCCTGCGTACCTGCATAATCAAACTCGGCTGCCTGACCAATAACGATAGGGCCTGAGCCGATAACCATTACTTTCTTTATATCTGTTCTCTTAGGCATTTTTCTGATCCTCCATTAATTTAATAAATTTATCGAAGAGATATGTGCTGCTTGACTCTGGTGAGCAGTCAGGCTGGTACTGTACCGAGAAGATGTGGTCCTCCAAAACCTCGATACCAGCAACGGTATTATCAAGAAGGTTGCGGTGAGTAACCTTGATAGGGGTATTCTTTATCGACTCCTCGTCTACAACAAAGCCGTGGTTCTGTGCCACAATCTCCAACTTGCCGCTCTCAAGATTCTTCACTGGGTGGTTAGCACCACGGTGACCAACCTTCATCTTTACATTCTGTGCGCCATAGCTCATAGCTATAACCTGGTGACCAAGGTCTACACCAAAGATTGGCAACTTACCCTGCAACGCCTTGATAGTCTCCGATACCTTAGTGCCCTCAGCTGGATCACCAGGACCATTCGATACGAAGATGCCATCTGGGTTGAATGCCAAGATCTCCTCTGGCGTAGAGTTGTAAGGCACGATGGTTACGTTGCAACCCTTAGCGTTGAGCTGGCGGATAAAGCTATACTTAATACCGCAGTCGATAGCAACTACGTCCCACTTGTGGTTAGGAGTACGTGAGAACCATCGCTTTTTGCAGCTGATGCGCTCCAAGAGGTTGCGCTTAGGCTCGCTCTCGCGGATAAGCTTCATCACCTCCTCGTGAGGCATATTGTAGTCCACGATAGCAGCACGCTGAGTACCCTCGTTGCGGATGATGCGTGTGATCATACGTGTATCCACACCGCTGATGCCTGGAACATCAAGCTCCTCGAATGCCTCGTTGAGGGTCTTGGTGTAGCGGAAGTTACTTGGAGCGTCGCAGCACTCGCGAACAACCATACCGCCCATCGATGGGAACTTACTCTCATAATCCTCGTCGGCGAAGCCGTAGTTACCCATCAAAGGATAGGTCATCACAACAATCTGCTCAGTGTAAGTCGGGTCGGAAACGATTTCCTGGTAGCCCACCATAGAGGTGTTGAAGACAATCTCGCATACCGCAACGCGGTCCGAGCCGAAGCCATAGCCAGGAAACTCCTTGCCGTTCTCAAGTACAAGTTTCTTAGTAAAAGGTTTCATTACTTTACTTTTTATATTATTTGATTTTGTTTTCGTACACTACATTGCCACGATGTATAGTCATCGCTACATCGCCTACCATTGGGCGACCTACGAACATCGAAATCTTACCCATAGAGTAGAACTTTTCGCTATCCACTACCCACTCGTGCTCAGTGTCAAGAAGCACGATATCGGCTCTGTCGCCAATGTTAAGACCACCCTGGATGCGGAATACCTTGCGTGGGTTGATACTCATAATCTTTACAAGGTGCTCAAGGCTGATGATGCCCCTCTTTACAAGGTGTGTGTTGAGGGCAGTAAAGGCGGTCTCAAGACCTACAATGCCCATTGCGCTATCCTTCAAGCCGCGAGACTTCTCCTCCAAGGAGTGTGGTGCGTGGTCTGTTGCAATCATATCGATGGTGCCATCCTTGATACCCTCGATAAGTGCCGCACGATCCTCTGCTGAGCGAAGTGGTGGGTTCATCTTCCAACGAGCATCCTCCTCGAGATCCATATCTGTAAAGATTAGGTAGTGTGGTCCAGTCTCACAAGTCACCTTCACGCCACGCGCCTTAGCCTGACGTACAAGCTCCACAGTCTCCTTTGTCGAAATGTGGCATACGTGATAACGGCAACCGAGCTTCTCGGCAATCTCGATATCGCGCTTTACCTGCTCCCACTCGCTCTCCGAGCAGATGCCCTTGTGGTTGTGCTTGCGTGCATACTCGCCATCGTGAATATATCCACCCTTAAGCAACTCCTCTACCTCGCAGTGCGCCGCAATTAGAGCGTCGTGCTTCACAGCCTCGCTCATAGCACGTTCCATCATACCATCTACCTGCACGCCGCTACCATCATCCGAGAAGGCGCATACCTTGTCGTGCAACGCGGCTACATCTACCAACTCCTCGCCCTTGCGACCAATTGTAATCGCAGCGTATGGTAGTACCTCAATTTTAGCATCGCTGTCGATGATATCCTGCTGTACCTTGAGATTTTCAACGCTATCTGGCACTGGGTTGAGGTTTGGCATTGAGCATACTGTGGTATAACCACCACGCGCAGCCGCCATAGTGCCTGTTGCGATGCGCTCCTTATAGCCATATCCTGGCTCACGAAGATGAACGTGCACATCCACAAATGCAGGAGCAACTTTTAGACCAGTAGCATCTATTACCACATCCTCTGGTTTAGCCTCGATATTGCTACCGCGCTCGGCGATTACGCCATCCACGATAAGGATATCCTCCCTCTCTCCACCGACGATGTGACCACTCTTAAGTATTATTCTTTTGTTTCCCATATATCAAAAAATAGGCGACCCAAAGAGCCGCCAATATCAATTAAAAACAGTATTTCCAAATGAGTAAAAACGTCGACGATTACCACTCGACTGCTGGTAGCAGAATCGGTTATTAAGTTGGTTATTTGTCAATCGCTTCATACTATTTATATATTTCGGGCAAAGGTAAGAACTTTTTACAAAATTCGCAATAGTTTTTATCAATATTTTTTAATATTGTATACGGTTTAAAATATAATGATTGCTTTTGTGCAAATCATTTTCAGGCGATTGGAACTAATAAGTTTAGTGCAAGTTATAAGCCTTGACTAAAATAGAAGTGTCCCACAGCCCAGCAGATATATCTACCACACTTACCTACAAGCATCCATAGTGCTGACGGAATGAATTTTGTCTTGTAGAAACCGAGTACAATAGCAAAGATATCACCGACAAACGGGGTCCAAGTCAGTAGCGCTAAGAGTGCTCCATATTTGTCTACTTTTGCCTTGTGTTTGGCTATAGTTTCGGGCTTAACTTTAAACCATCTCTCTAACCACTCCAACTTGCCAAGCCATCCCATCCAGTAGCCAACAAGGCCTCCAAACCAGTTGCCGAGTGTGGCTACAACGACTGTTGTAACGGGGTCTCCGCCTGCTATCAATATTCCCAATAGTAGAACGTCCGAACTAAAGGGGAATATCGTGGCGGCTAACAACGATCCAAGAAATAGACCTATGTATCCAAACTCAAGAAGTGACTCCATTTGTAGGGAAAATTGGTGTTAAATATCGTGACAAATATAATACAAATATGAGCTATAGAGGGGTGAAGTGAAAAAAAAAGAAAAAAATAGAGGAAAAGTGGTGTGAATTCGGATAAAATGTCTATTTTTGTTGACGATTTGTGTATATATGTTTTACAGATAAGGAATCATTGATTAAACCTATAATACTTAACTAACGTTAAACAATCAAATGAAGCGCATTATGGTCGTAGGTGCCGGTGGTCAGATTGGATCTGAGTTGGTGCCATATCTTCGCTCTATCTATGGTGCATCGAATGTCGTTGCTACCGATGTTAAACACAATGCTGTTTTGGCAGAGGCTGGTCCATTCGAGTCTCTTGATGCTCTCGATGCAAAGCAGTATGCAGAACTTGTTGAGAAGTATAAGATTGACTCAATCTTCAACCTTGTAGCTTTGCTTTCAGCAACTGGTGAGAAGAATCCTCAGCTCGCTATGCGTATCAATATGGGCGCTTTGGAGAACTCTTTGGAGATTGCACGTGAGAAGAATTGTGCTGTCTTTACTCCAAGCTCTATTGGTGCTTTCGGTGGTGACTTCCCACGCGATAAGACTCCACAGGATACTGTTATGCAGCCAAACACTATCTATGGTGTTTGCAAGGTGACAGGTGAGCTCTTGTCTAACTACTACCATACTCGTTTCGGTGTAGATACGCGTTCGGTACGTTTCCCTGGTATTATCTCAAATGTTACTCTTCCAGGTGGTGGTACAACCGACTACGCTGTAGAGATCTACTACGAGGCTGTTAAGGGTAATAAGTTCGTTTGCAACATCGCTCCAGATGTTTACATGGATATGATGTATATGCCAGATGCATTGCGTGCTACTGTTGAACTTATGGAGGCTGATCCTGCTAAGCTTAAGCACCGTAACTCATTCAACATCGCTGCAATGAGCTTCACTCCAGAGATTATTCGTGAGGTTGTTGAGCGTCATGTACCTGGTTTCCAGATGGAGTATAATGTAGATCCAGTTAAGGATCAGATCTCTCGTAGCTGGCCAAACTCTTTGGACGATACATGTGCTCGCGAGGAGTGGGGTTGGAAGCCAGAGTGGGATTTGGAGTCGATGACTGTAGATATGCTTAAGGCTGTTCGCGCTAAGAACTTGTAAAAGTATATCAAAGATATCTTAAAATGCGGAGTCGCTCGATGTAAAAGTCGGGCGACTCTCTATTTATTGGCTGAAATGGGAGTGTGTAGGAGGAGTATTTTTGATTTAATGGGCAATTGTAGTCAATTATCGAGCCGAAAAGTTAGGTGGATTGGTAAAATTTTATTACATTTGCGCTATATTTACATAAGTGAACTATGAGAAGAAATGCTTTTATAGTTGCAGTGCTCTTTGCACTCTCTTCATTTGCTACGACTACAACCGCTCAGACAACAGATAAACGTGAGCGAATCGATGATATTAACACTATGCTTGAGCGTCGCCGTTGGGGTGAGGCTCGTATGGCTCTTGATAGATTTAGCGCAGAGTTAAATCCTATCGTTGACCATAATGACATCGCTTGGGTGGAGTATCAGAAGGTGCTTTGTGCTAAGGAGCTTGGCGATAGCGAGGTTGATTCGGCTATGGAGAGCTACATCGAGCGCTTCCCAGCAAGTCCATATCGCAACGCTATGCAGTTTATGTATGCTTGCTATGTCTCTGACTCGGGTGATTTGGAGCGTGCAGCAGAGTTGTTCGAGAAGGTGAACTACAAGAGTCTTAGCACAAGCGATAAGGAGCGCTACGATATGCGAGTAGGTCATATTCGCTTCCTCGAGGGCGATTATCGCGAGGCTAAGTATCGTTTCTCACAGGTGTCAAAGGTCTCTGCATACTATCCACATGCTCTATACTACTACTCATACGTTGTCTATCGTGAGGGTCACTATATTGAGGCAGAGAATGGCTTTATGCAGCTTGAGAAGTATCCAGGATATGAGGCTTTGGCTCCATTCTATCTTCTCCAGATAGAGTATCGTCGATGCAACTATGACTACGTGATTGCTAAGGGTGAGGAGCTCCTTGTAAAGGCATCCTCTATGACTCGCAACGATATCCTCCGCGTGCTTGCTGAGAGCTACTTTATTAAGGGTGATTATAAGAGCGCTCTTTTGAAGATTAATCAGTATCCTGAGGATATGTTTGGTCGTCAGGAGCACTATATCCGAGGTTACTCGTTCTACCGTATGGCGCAGTATCGTGAGGCTGTGCAGTCGCTAAGCAAGGTTTGTGGCGCTGAGGATGCCTTGACGCAGAATGCTGCATATCATCTTGCTGATTGCTACGTTAACCTTGGTAATAAGCAGGAGGCTGCTAAGGCGTTTGCTTTGGCCTCTGTAGAGGGTTTCGATGAGAATGTTGCTGAGGATGCTCTTTTGAACTGCTGCCGTCTTAAGTTTGAGCTTGGTGGTGGTATGTTCAATGAGTCGATTAATATCCTCAAGAATTATTTGAAGCGCTATCCAGACTCTCCACATATCATGGAGGTTAAGCAGTTGTTGGTTGCTGCCTTCTTTAATTCAGAGAATTATCAGGCTGCATACGTGGCTATTCGAGAGATTAGCAACCCTGATCGTGATATGAATGCTGCGCACCAGAAGGTTGCTGTATATCTTGCTGTTGAGGCTATCGAGCGAGAGGATTGGACTCTTGCAGAGCAGTTGCTCGCTGAGGCTGAGAAGCTATCTATCGTGCCTAAGTACAATGCGCTAACTAAGTATTGGCAGGGTGAGATTGCATACCACAAGGGTGATATGAAGCTTGCTGCAAACTATTACGAGGAGTATGTTCGCCGTGCTCCAAAGAGCGATATCGAGTATCAGTATGCACACTACGGTTTGGGTTATGCCTATATGAATATGGGCAAGTATGCTGAGGCTCAGGAGGCTTTGCAGAACTTTGTTTACGACTATCCAGTTCGTGATAGCTACCTATTTGATGCGAATAACCGTCTTGGTGATGTCTATTTCGAGACCCGTCAGTTCGATGATGCTCGTAGAGTTTATCGTGTCTCTGCAGCGTCATACACCGACGACCGCTTCTATGCAAACTATCAGTTGGCAATGGTGGATGGTATCGACAACAAGCAAAAGAGTAAGATTAATCGCCTTAAGGGTATCGTCTCTGCTGGCGAGGGTCCATACGTGGATGATGCTTGGTATGAGCTTGGTCGTACATATCTATCGTCACACCAGTATAGAGACTGTGCAACTACCTTGCAGAGCTTTGTTGAGGCTGATACCACATCTCCATACTATGTAAGTGCACTTTCGGATTTGGCGTTGGCATACTATAACTTGGATTATAAGGATGACGCTCGTCGTTACTACGAGAAGGTTGTTGAGTACGATCCACAGTCGTCTGCTGCTATGTCGGCAATTCGTTCAATCCGCGAGATTTACATCGCAGATGGTAACGTAGATGCATATCTATCGTACGCTGAGCGCAGTGGTGTGCAGAGCGACCTCTCGATTGCTACTCGTGACTCGTTGAGCTTCGCGGCTGCAAAGGTCTTGTATCTAAATGGTGATACAGAGAATGCTAAGAATAGATTTAACGACTATATCACATCGTTCGATAAGGGCTTTAACCGTACTGAGGCGTTGTTCTATCTAAGTGATTGCTACGTTCAGTTGGATAACCGTCCAATGGCGATGAAGAATATGGAGAGCCTTTTGGAGCTTGGTCATACTCAGTATCGAGAGCGTGTGCTTGATGTATATGCTCGAATGAGCTTCGATGAGAAGGAGTATGCAAAGTCTGCAGGTGCATACCTTGAATTATATAATATTGCGCACGACCTAAAGCAGCGCCAGTTCGCATCTGAGGGATATATCAACGCATCGCTCCACTACTTGACAGGTGGTAAGCTTAAGCAGGCTGCTGATGAGGTTCTCAAGATGAACGACGCTACAGATTGGGCTACACGTCAGGCAATGCTTGCAAAGGCTAATGTGTTGCGCGAGGATAATAATATGATCGAGGCTATCGGCCTGTATAAGAAGCTTGCTGAGAACACAATGACTGTTGAGGGAGCTGAGGCATACTATCGACTTGTTGAGAATGACTACAACAATGGTGATTATGCTGTAGCCGAGAATAGGGTATATGCTCTTGATAAGTGCGTATCGGAGTATTGGCATGCAAAGATATTCATCGTTCTTGGTGATGTGTTTGTTAAGACAAACAACCTCTTCCAGGCTCGTGCTACATATCAGAGTGTTGTTGATGGCTACTCTGTGTCGAATGATGGTGTTATCGCTCAGGCTAAGCAGCGTATTGCATCGATTGGTAAATAGGTATAACGAAAGTAAAAAGGTCAAGATATGAGACTAACTAAGATATTTCTTGCAACTGTAGCACTTGCAATGTTTGCGGTGCCAGCTAAGGTCGTAGCACAGGAGCATAAGCGTGTCGAGGTGACGACTATTTATAGCCCAGATTTGGCATTGGGAACTAAGCTTGTTGCGCCAGCCTCTGTAGCTGAAGACTCCGACTTGGAGCCAGAGATCGAGTACTCAATCAATACAGATATTTGGCAGATTGAGCTTGATGACCACTATTTCGATCCTGCAAAGGCGAGCTACTGGGACTATAGTCGACCAATTAAGACCTTTATGCGTGCAGGCTTTGGCTCGCATGGTGGCTCTGATTTCAAATTCCGCTATACAACGCAGAACGTGCGCGTAGGCTACTTCAGTGTAGGTTTGAACCATGATGGTAACTTCTCGAAGCGTGAGAATATTGATGGTCAGTTGCGCACTATCGGTCAGAGTTTCGATATGCGTAATGGCGTATCGTTGGTGGCTGGTACATTCTTGGGTAGCCAGATGTTGGAGGTTGACACAAAGATTAACCTCGATACCTACAACCGTTATGCAGAGAGTGTTGCTGATGTGTCGATGCTTAACTTCCACAATATTGGTCTTAAGCTAACCTACGGTGATAGCTTCTCAAACCTCACTCGTTTGAATTTCGGTATCGATATGTATGGAGGCTACTGGGGACATGAGACACCTGCGGTTGATAAGGTAACATCTGCACTCTCGCAGTTCAATGCTGGTGGTGCATTGCGTTTTGCTCGTGATTTCAATAGCGGTACATACGGTCTTAAGGTTGGTGGTGATATGTATCAGTCGTTGCTTACTACATACAACGACTTACGCATCAACGCCGAGCTTCAGTACTCTCGCGACTTTAGTTTTGTTAAGCTTGAGTCGGCTCTTGGCTATATATTCGACAAGGTGCAGGATGTTGAGAAGCCAGCACACTTCATTATGCCACGTGCAAAGGCGTTGTTCAATGTTGGTTTGCCATATTTGACTCCATATATTGAACTTAACACCACTGTGTCGCAGAACTCTGCTGGTGAGTTGTATAAGAAGAATCCATACATCGATTACAACGTGTCGCAGGATGCAATGCTCAAGATGCCTAACTCACGTAGTTTCGATTTTGCAGTGGGTACCATGGGTTCGTTATTCCAGTCACGCGTGACCTATCGTCTCTATGCTGGTGTAAACCTTATGAAGAATAGTGTTGTGTGGTATGTGACAAACTCTGGTAACTTTGGTGTTGCTACCGCCGACAACAGTCGTAAGTTCGTAGGTGCCGAGTTGCGTTATAACCCAGTTGGTAGTTTGACCCTAATGGCAAATGTTAACGCGCACAAGGATGACACCGATTCGAAGTATCTCTTCGATGCTCCAAAGTTCCGCGCAGAGTTTATGGCTGAGTACACCCTTAAGCGCTGGAGATTCTACACCTCGGCTAATATGATGGGCGCGAGAGAGTGGTCTTGCGAATCTGAGAGCACCTTTAAGAGTGAGTCTACCATTGATCTTCGCGCAGGTATGAGCTTCCGTGCTACGACTAAGTGGAAGATATATGTTGATGGATACAATCTTCTAAATGCAAGAATCTACGACTATGCATACTACTATCGTAATGGTATGGGTGTCGTAGCAGGTGTAGAGATTGACTTCTAATAGAGGTGTTGATGCGTGATTTGATACAGCGTCCTGCCACAATATCCGCAAAGAATGCTCTGCTATGGGGCTTGTTTTGGATGTTGGCTGGGGCGATTCTAGGCTGGTACTTTGCCTTGGTACCCACATCTATAGTTGGGTACACGTGGGGATCTACTGCGCTTATTAGCTATGTTATATATGGAGTTGCAATATGGGTGGCATTGGCGCTACCCACTCTCCTTATAGTATGGTTTGCTCGTAGAGATATTCCAGCTTGGGAGGTCTTTGGTCGTATGCTCTTTGCGCATATACCGGTGACATTGCTTATGCTGCCGGCAATGTTTGGCGATAAGGTTGCATACTCTACATTTATGATCTCTCCCTATAATGCTCAATTGTCCATTACATATATTGTGCTTATGTCGCTTTTTGTTGCGGCAGTCTTAGTGTGGTATCTGTATTGGAGTTTTGTAGCATTCCGTCGCGTGACACAATTTAAGGGCTTTGGTGGCGTTATGATGTTTGGTGCAGCGATGGCACTCTCCTACATATGCTCAGTCTATGCGATAGGGGAGTTGGTGAAGATGTAGGATTATATATAATATATAGGTATAAAAAAAGGGTAAGCTACTTATATCGCACCGCTACAACCGCATACCCTTGCTCAATTCCTTGCCTGGGGGAGTTCTGCAGGAGCTGGTCGTATAAGACTTACCCGGGTGCAAAAGTACAAAAAAAATGTATCTTTGCAAATAAAAAAGTGAAAATGAAGAGAAAA
>JAZQYM010000042.1:0-10750 GCA_045633525.1 Alistipes sp.
CTCCCAGCGTATTGGGGCGTACTCCTGTGCCTCAGCCTCCGCAACCACGGTTGCTAAAGCCATTAGACTAAGTATAAATCTTTTCATAAGCCAAAAATGATTGCTTTAATTATTTCGACCTACGAAGGGACAAATACCACGCCAAGAGCGAAAATTAGCAATTAGTAGAGAGGAATTAGTAATGTTAAGAGGCTTTGGCTTTTAAACTGAAAACTGAAAGGTGAAAAATTCACCTTTCAGTTTAATATGCGTCGCAGACACCATACTTTTGAGGCAAAACTTCGTAATGCCTCGACTTTGCTATGGCTTGGTAGAGCAACTTTGCTTGCTCTACAAGCCGTAGCAAAGTACAGTTCTCAGTTTCTACTTTTCAGTTCGTTATATTCTGTTGTATATCAAGAATGAAAACGGAGACTCATACTCCTCGCCGCGCTCGTGACGCTCCTCAGATACCAACTGCCACTGAGAGTAGTCAATCTCTGGGAAAGAGGTGTCACCCTCGTAGTCGCGCTCTACGCGGGTGATATAGAGGCGATCAACAACATTTAGTGCCTCGGCATATATCTGTGCGCCACCCATAACAAAGATTTCATCATCGCCACACTCAGCCTTAGCCATAGCGATAGCCTCCTCCAAAGAGTGAGCTGTTAATGCTCCCTCAAATGTGCGGTCGGCACGTGTGATGACGATGTTTGTGCGCTTAGGCAGTGGCTTCGAGCCCAACGACTCAAATGTTTTGCGACCCATAATCACAGGGTGACCAGAGGTCGTTGTGCGGAAGAAGCGCATATCCTCCTTAATATGCCACAACAAGGCATTCTTATCTCCGATAGTGCCATTCTGAGCGATGGCAACGATAATACTTACCATAATATAAATCTCAAAATATTCCTTATTGCTTCATAAATTGTATAACAAGAGCTAATTTTAGGCGCACGAAGCTCGAAATAGCGGAGTTTACTTAGGCGTAAATGAGCATATTGAGAGCAAGTGCAACACCAAAGTAGCCTTGTTAGGCAATTTATCAGAATGATAATGGTGCTTTAATTGCTGGATATGGGTCATAACCCTCGAGAGAGAAATCCTCATATTTATAATCGAAGATCGACTCGACAGCAGGGTTAAGGGACATCTTAGGGAGCTTACGGGGCTCACGGCTAAGTTGCTCGGCTGCTTGCTCCTGATGATTTAGGTAGAGGTGTGCATCGCCCAAGGTGTGGATAAACTCTCCTGGCTCAAGACCACACTCCTTAGCTATCATCATAGTAAGCAGTGCATACGATGCGATATTAAAGGGCACACCAAGGAAGGTATCGCCACTACGCTGGTAGAGCTGACACGATAGTTTACCCTCGGCAACGAAGAACTGAAACATCGTATGACAAGGAGGCAGAGCCATACTATCTACATCCGCCACATTCCACGCCGAGACAATCATACGGCGCGAGTTAGGGTTGGTCTTGATAGTCTCGATGACCTTTTTAATCTGATCGATAGCACCACCGTCACCCGTAGGCCAGCTACGCCACTGGTAGCCATATACGTTATTCAAATCGCCAAAGCGGTAGCCGTCAATAGGCGACTCTACACCCACAGCCGAGAGGAAGGTATCCATATCTACAGGTAGTACACCATGCTTGATACATAGCTCGTTGTAGTAGCGGAAGGCATCGCTATCCCAAATGTGTACGCCGTTGTCTACCAAGTACTTGATATTAGTATCGCCACGCAAGAACCATAGCAACTCATAAATGACACCCTTCAAAAAGAGCTTCTTTGTGGTTACAAGCGGAAAGCCCTCGCTGAGATCAAAGCGCATCTGGTAGCCGAAGATTCCCTTCGTACCCGTTCCAGTTCGGTCACCTCGCACCACGCCATCGCGACAAATCTTATCGAGTAGTTCAAGATATTGTTTCATCTATCGAAAATTCTTTAAGTTCCACATTCTGAGCCTCATCCAACTGGGCATACACAGCCTTCTCACCCGACCAGTCGCTAAGATATACAACCTCAACGCCGTCCTCTATCGTGGTGCGGTGCGACAGGTGCATGTGTCCGAAGATATAGAGGCTTGCCCTGTTATCCTCGCTATGGTGCTTGCGCGCATACTCGGTAAGGTAGCCAAGCATATCTACCGAAATTGGAGCATTGCCGTGCGACTTACGCGATTTACCACTCCACCAACGACCAAACTTTAGGGCGAAGTCTGGGTGCATAAACCAGCTAAAGAGCCAGCGCAGTGCCGAGGAGCGGAACATTGTGTTCATCGCCTTGAGAAGTGGCTGGTTGCCCACATTCATATTATCGCCGTGGGCGATATGCATCACTCTGCACCCCACCTCCATAACCTTAGGGCTTTTATATACCTCGATACCACACTCCGAGCTTAGGTAGTCTCTACACCACATATCGTGGTTGCCGGTAAAGAATACCACTCTAACCCCCCTATCCGTAAGCTCAGCAAGGCGACCCAACACTCTGACAAAGCCCTTGGGTGCTACCCTCTTATGCTCAAACCAGAAGTCGAAGATATCGCCAAGAAGATAGATCTCCGTAGCATCTGCCGAGACCATATCGAGCCAACGACAGAAGGCACGCTCCGTGCGCTTTGCCTCCTGCGGCGTACCTGCTCCGAGGTGGATATCTGATGCGAAGTATATCATACTACAAAGCCTCCTTTATCTCGCGCTCCAACGCCTTAAGCGATAATGGGGCAACCGACATATTACCCTCACGATCAATAAGATATGCCGTAGGTAGTTTCACCACATTATAGAGCGTAAAGACATCAATATTATTTCCACCAAAGACCGAAATCCAAGGGAGCTTCTGCTGACGCACAACATCTATCCACAACGCCTCGTCACTATCCGCCGAGATATGATACACCTCAAAGCCCTCGTCGTGATACTCTTTATATAGCTCCTTAAGCTCCGCGTTTAGGTTGTTGCACAACGCACTCTCCAAGGTCCAAAAGTATAGCAACACAACCTTGCCCTCCAATGACGATAGCTTGTGCTTAGTTTTATACATATCCTCAAGCTCAATATCGGGATAGGAGACGAGCTTCACGTTACCCACCAAGTCAATCATAGCCTCCATCTCGGCAATCTCGCCCTCGAGGAGTGCGATATATGGCGAGTCGGGATATGTGGTAGTGATACCCTCTAAGACGGTGCGGTAGTGCAAAATCGAGATACCGTAGCCATCGAGCTGTGGGATATAGCGCTCCGCAACATTGTGGCGCATAGCGTATAGTGCGGCAAGTGTGTTAGGATAGGTTCCTACAAAACGTACCTGACTCTTAACAGCCTCCGTAGCCAAGCGATATGCCTCCTTCTTCGAGTACGCCATGTTGCTACCAAGTCGCTCAGCTACAAGGGCAAGCCTATCGCACGATGCGAAATATTCGCGGTTGAACTCGCGGATAAGAGCCGACTCCTCGGAGCCCTCAACAGTATAGTTTAGGAAGATATCACCTGCCGACTCCAAGGTGATATTATCCTCTGGTGCAACGACCAAAGTGACTGGACGACCACCACTATTTGAGCTCAATCTATAGAATCGTGGCGATGTACCCTCGTCGATAGCCAACTCAAAACTAAAGGCTCCGTTATCCTCCAAGCACGACGTAGCTACTCGCTCAGGCTCGGAGAAGTTATCTGACATACGCTCCAAATAGATAGTATCGACACCACTACCCACGAAGCGACCCGAGATTGTTGTATTTACCTTTGTTGTATCTGTGGCACATGATATTATGCCCACCATCGCAAGGATGGCAAATATAGCTCTCTTCATCTTTATGAGTTTTCTCTACTTTGTACGTTGATGCTGATGTGGTCTTGTGCTTCGCTGTTGCTTGCGACCATTGTTGCGCTGCTGCGTACCCTTACGCTTGTGGTTGTTACGCTGTGGCTGCTTGCAGTACTCGCTACGCATATTAAGAAGCTGCGACATATCCACCACCAAATCTCCCGCCGCCATAAGGCGCATATCGCGAACTATGGAGTCGTTCTTAGGGTGCTCGTTATTGAACTCATAGCTCTTGGTTCTAAGGTAACGACCCATATCAAGCAGACCCTGCGTTGTACCATCCGACAGACCCTGCTCGTTAATCATACGCACAAAGCGCTGTGCATACTTACCATAGTGCTTGAACATAATGCGCGTCTGAGGGTATGGCAAACGCTTAGGTGTAATGGTCAACTGCTCACGCGAAGGCTGAGCGTATGGAGAGTCTACGTCGAGCTTGAAATCCGACATTATAAAGAGGTGATCCCAAAGCTTATGCTTGAAGTCCTCTGAATCGCGGAGCGCAGAGTTAAGGTTACCCATAACCGCAATCACCGCCTTAGCCTGTCGTGTACGCTCCTGCCTATCCTCGATTAGAAGTAACGAATCTACCATCTCCTGAATATGCCTACCATACTCTGGCAAGAAGAGCTTACGACGTGTGTAGTTATAATTTTTTCTCATAATGAAATTTGTTCGATTTTGACAATATCGCGCTACGACGATAATTATTAACGACCAATAGAACTTGCTATTTGGGTCGTATTGCACAGAATGGTTGCAACTCTAAAATAAAGTCCACATCTTGCGCCCTCTCATATCTACATAATGTAGATAATGAGTCTACAAAGTAACTAAAAATAATTTACATATACAAGTTATGACAAAAATTTTACTTCTCTCGCGCTCCAAAAGTATGCTCAACTCACTAAGCGAGCGATTGCAATACGAGAATTTCGACACCACCGAGACCACAACCATAAGCTCGGCTAACGAACTATGCCAAAACGACCATTTCGATGCCGCCATTGTGGATGGTGAGATGGAGCTTGAGGATATGGTGCTTCCGATGATTGTCATCACACGCCAACCTAACATAGACTCCGCCGTAGATGCTCTGCGTCACGGAGCTATCGACTACATCACTATCCCCATGGATATGAATCGCTTATTTAGCACACTGCGCAGTATTGGTAGCAACGGGAATCATCCTATTAAGTCTCGCACACGCCACTGCTCTAAACGCACGAACTGTGCCACACAGCCCATTATTGGCGACTCGGAGGCTATTCACCACGTACGCAATATGATTGAGCGCGTAGCACCCTCCGATGCCCGAGTCTTGGTGTTGGGTGAGAATGGCACGGGCAAGGAGCTTGTGGCACGCTGGCTACACCACCACAGCCAACGCTGCGATGCACCCTTTGTGGAGGTCAACTGCGCCGCCATACCCACAGAACTAATAGAGAGCGAACTCTTTGGTCATGAGAAGGGGTCCTTCACCTCGGCAGTCAAACAGCGCAAAGGTAAATTCGAGCTTGCCGATGGCGGTACGCTCTTTATGGATGAGATTGGCGATATGTCGCTTTCGGCACAAGCCAAGGTGCTGCGCGCCCTACAAGAGAATAAGATTACCCGCGTGGGCGGAGACAAGGATATCGCTGTGGATGTGCGCGTTGTGGCGGCTACCAACAAGAATATACGCGACGAGATACGCCAAGGACACTTCCGCGAGGACCTCTACCACCGTCTAAGCGTTATCGAGATAGATGTACCACCCTTGCGCGAACGTCGTGACGATATAGCTCTGCTTGTGGAGTACTTTATTCGCGAGATATGTTCGCGCCATAATATCTCGGCTAAATCTATAGATAGAGGAGCTGTAGATATGCTCTCCTCGCGCTCCTGGACGGGAAATATCCGTGAGCTACACAACGTGGTTGAACGTCTAATAATCCTTAGCGACGAGCGTATAACTGCAGAAAACGTGGAGAAATACTGCCACGCCTAACGCCATTATATGCAATCTTTTGCTGACCAAAACAGAATATTTTGGTTGAACTTTTTAGCATATTTTCTTTGTACTTTGAAAAATTGATGTTATATTTGTGTTCGTAAAAACAAATTTATTAACTAAAACATTTCAAAGTTATGAAGAAATTTTTGGTAGCATTGGTGGCAATGTTTTGCGTAACAGCTGTATCAGCTCAGGTTAGCAATGTCGGTGTTCGTTTCAACGGTGGCGTTGAGGTTGTCGGTCAGTACGATTTGAGCAAGGCAAACTATGTTGAGGGTCGTATCGGTCTTAACCACAACATTAGCCTTACTGGTATCTATACATGGAAGATTCAGGAGTTCAACTGGACACCTCAGTACGGCAAGTGGTTCTTCGATGCAGGTGTTGGTGCTAGCGCAACTTTCTCTGAGCCAGTATTCCTTTCAGTAGTTGGTTCTGCTAAGCTTGGTTTCGAGTTCAAGAATGCTCCAGTTAGCGTTATTTGGGATCTTTGCCCAGTATTCAGCCTAACTCCTCACACTGGCTTCGGCTTCGGCGGTGGTGTTTCTGTAGTTTACAACTTCTAATAATTATATTAGTCAAGTTACGCTCGCGGGGGATTACCTCCGCGAGTTTTTTGTAAACACGCGTCGCAGACACCATACTTTTCCCTTCTCAGTTTTCACCTTTCACTTTAAAAATCTATGTGTTACAAGCTTGCAATCTTTGACCTCGACGGCACACTGCTAAACACCATTGGTGACTTGGCAGATGCGGTCGACTATGTGATGCGTTCGCGCAACCTACCCGAGCACACCAATGCCGAGTATCGACAGATGGTGGGTGGTGGCATCAAGCGTCTTGTGGAGCGAGCTCTACCCTTAGAACTTGCAGAGAATGAGGCGTATGTGGAGGAGTGCGTAGCACAATTTCGCCGATACTATGTAGATAATATCGACCGCCACACTATCCCCTACGAGGGCATTCCAGAGTTACTTCGTAAGCTCCAGTGCGACGGTGTAAAGATGGCGATAGCATCAAATAAGTTTCAGCACGGCACGGATAGACTTGTGGCAAAGTTCTTTGGCGATATAGAGTTTGTCGCTATAGAGGGTAACCGCGAGGGAGCACCCCTAAAGCCTAACCCTGAGATTATCCACAACATCCTTCGCATCGCAGGTCTCGAGCCTCGTGATGCAGTTATGGTTGGTGACTCGGGCATAGATATCCGCACCGCCATAGCGGCAGGCATCGACTCTATAGGTGTCTCGTGGGGCTTCCGCTTCGCCGATGAGCTATACGCCGCCGGCGCTACAACAGTGGTAACCACCGCCGAAGAGTTAGAACGCGCTATATACAACGAATAGCAAACAGCACAAAGCATAATAAAGGGAGAGTTTTGGACCATCAAAACTCTCCCAAATTTTTAGTAGATAGACCTATTCTGTCTTAATGATAATCTTAGCAGACTTCAACCCCTTAGAAGTCGCGGTTAGGGTAATCTCACCACTCTTTGTGGTACTCTGCACAATGGCTGTCATCATACCACTAAACGCCTTCATTTGAGGCTCATGAAAGAGCTCCAACGATACTGGATTGCCGTTAGCACCTGCGCGATATAAGCCCTCGCCCTTAACGCTATACTTGATAAGGTTATCGGCATTAGGACATAGGTTACCGTGCTTATCAACGACCTTTACAGTCACAAACGAGAGGTCTCTGCCGTCAGCCTTAATCGTGCTACGGTCAGCCTCCAGAACGATGCGATAAGGCTTACCCGCAGTGCGCATAACACGCTCAGCAACAGCATTACCCTCGCTGTCGTATGCTACAACCTTAACCTCGCCTGGCTCATAGGTCGTATCCATCCACATAAGGCGGTAGCGCTGCTGACGCACAAAGTCGCGCTCAGCCTCAGCACCACGGCTATTCTCCACCGTAATAGTGGTATCCTTAGTGCGCACGCCCTGACTTACGCTATTAATAAAGAGTTCAGCACTTGGGTAGTTGGTGTAGACAAAGATAGGTGTTATCTCGCCCTCGCGACCCTCCCAGTTCCAGTGTGGAAGGATATGCAGGGTCTCCTCCTCCTTATTCCAGTGGCTACGATAGAGGTAGTAGCGATCCTTCGGCAGACCTGCAAGGTCCACGATACCAAAGAGCGATGAGTGGCTTGGCCAATCGGTATAATATGGTGTAGGCTCACCGAGATAATCGAAACCAGTCCATACAAACTCGCCTATAGCCCAGCTAAACTCGTCGTGCCAAATCCAATCATCCTCCGGAAGGTTCGACCAGCCACAGTGCTCCACGTCGTAAGACGATGCCTGATGATCCTCGTAGCGCGCCATAGAGCGACGCTCCACTGGGAACTTATATACGCCACGGCTACTTACCGTAGAGGCTGTCTCCGAGCCAAGTATTATCTGCTGTGGCAGACGGTAGTAGTTATCCGCATAGCGAAATGGACGGTAGTTGAAGCCCGCCACATCCATAACAGCAGCCATATTGTTAAATACTACATTATCAGGCTGATCCATACCATTTGTCACTGGACGTGTAGGGTCTTCGCGGTGACATATATCTTGCAATACACGCGAAAGTTTTGGACCGAGCATCTGATCACCCTGGTCGGGCACCTCGTTACCGATACACCACATCACCACACTTGGGTTATTGCGGTAGTGGTGCAAGAGGTTTATCATATCGCGCTCCACCCACTCGGCAAAGTGGCGGTGGTAGCCATTCTTAACCTTTGGTGTGGCCCACTCGTCGAAGGACTCCACCATAAGCATCATGCCCATCTCATCGCACGCCTTCACAAGCTCTGGCGCTGGCATATTGTGCGATGTGCGGATAGCATTGCAACCCATATCCTTCATGATGCGTATCTGACGGCGTATAGCAGCATCGTTCACCGCAGCACCCAAAGGACCGAGGTCGTGGTGGTTACATACACCCTTAAACTTCGTAAGTTCTCCATTGATAAGCATTCCGTAATCTGGCACAATTTCGATAGTGCGCACACCAAAGCGTGTGGTGTACTCATCTTTAAGCACTTCCCCATTGTAAACCTTTGATACAGCGCTATATAGATATGGTGTGTCAACACTCCAAAGCTCAGGCTTTGCAAGATCTATATGCTGCTCAAATAGCGAGTTATCGTACTTGCTTAAGCCACCCTCGGCAGATGCTACAACCACACCGTTAGCATCTACAATATCAGTCTCGATGCGGAGATTTTCGCGCGATGCGCCCTCGGGAGTTACCACCTTTGTGCAGACTACTACCTCGGCGAGCTCCTTGGTAACACGAGGTGTTGTCACCTGCGTTCCCCATACTGGAACATGGATATCCTCGGTAACCACAAGGTGTACATTTCTATAGAGTCCAGCACCTGGATACCAACGTGATGAGTCGGGCAAGTTCTCAAGGCGTACAGCAAGAATATTCTTCTCGCCCACCTTTAGATGCTCCGTGATATCGATATGAAAGGAGTTATAGCCGTATGGCCAGTAACCCACCTCAACGCCATTGAGATATACATGGGCATCGCTCATAGCGCCATCGAAGATAAGCGTTGCAGCCTTACCGTTCGTAAAGTCCTCAGCCTCAAACTCTAAGCGATACCAACCAACGCCTACAAATGGAAGACCTCCGGTGCGACCAGCGTGCTCCATAGCCTCCTTTTGACCATCCTGCGTGATAGCCACATTCTGCTTGTCATTGTTGATGCTGAATGGACCATATATCGCCCAGTCGTGTGGCACGGTGACACTCTGCCACTTGCTATGGTTGTAGCCCACGGTGCTAAAATCTGCGCTATCCTCGCGCGTAAAACGCCAACCGCGCTCCAAAAGTTGCTCCGTGCGCACCTGCGCCTCGGTAGTAGAGACAAGAGCGACAAGCGCTATTAATAAAAGAAATACCCTCTTCATCCAATTTTAAGTTTTATCTTAAAGTAACAACCACAAAGATAAGAAAGTTTTTCAATAGATTGTTTATTTCGTTGAAATTCCCTACATTTGTCGCATATATATAATAAACCATTTATTGAACATACCTTAAATATGTCAGTTGAAAGCACATTGCGAGCGGTTACGACGCTCCGTCTTACTGAGATGAAACAGCGCGGCGAGAAGATCGCTATGCTCACATCATACGACTACTCTATGGCTAAGATTGTCGACCAGGCGGGTATCGATGTTATCCTTGTTGGCGACTCTGCAGCGAATGTAATGGCGGGTTTCGAGACTACACTACCTATCACCCTCGATATGATGATCTACCACGCAAAGTCGGTTGTACGCGCCGTGGAGCGCGCCTTGGTGGTTGTAGACCTACCTTTCGGTACATACCAGGGTAACTCTAAGCTTGCCCTCGACTCGGCGGTCCGCATTATGAAGGAGACCGAGGCTGATGCCGTGAAGTTGGAGGGTGGCGAGGAGGTCATCGAGTCTATCCAGCGTATCCTCTCGGCAGGTATCCCTGTTATGGGTCACCTGGGACTTATGCCACAGTCGATTCATAAGTTCGGCACATACAATGTGCGCGCCAAGAGCGAGGCTGAGGCAGAGAAACTTATCCGCGATGCACACCTCTTGGAGGATGCTGGCTGCTTCGCCCTTGTATTGGAGAAGATTCCTGCGGAGCTTGGTAAGCGCGTATCTCAGGAGTTACACATCCCTACTATCGGTATCGGTGCCGGTGGTGCAACAGATGGTCAGGTGCTTGTAGCCCACGATATGCTGGGCATCACTCAGGCCTTTTCACCCCGCTTCCTACGCCGCTATGCCGACCTCGGCACAGTAATCTCGGAGGCTGTAGGTCACTATGTAGACGATGTCAAGAGCCGCGACTTCCCTAATGAAAAGGAGCAATACTAACAACAATGGCTGTCCGATGGACAGCCATTGTTGTTAGGTGAAAAGTGAAAACTGTACTTTGCTACGGCTTGTA
>JAZQYM010000043.1:0-18009 GCA_045633525.1 Alistipes sp.
TGACGAGGCACACCGCAGCCAGTATGGACTGACCGAGAAAATCGACAGTGAAGGTAGAGTAAAGGTGGGAGCAGCACGCCGAGTGCGTAACTCGCTGCCCAATGCCACCTACATCGGCTTTACGGGTACGCCCATTTCGCAAAAAGACCGCTCGACACGCGAGGTGTTCGGCGACTATATAGATGTTTACGATATGACGCAGGCGGTGGCCGATGGTGCTACACGCCCTGTGTTCTACGAGAGCCGAGTGATAAATCTGCATCTCGACGAGGCGACACTCCGCCGCATAGACGATGAGTACGACAAAATGGCTGACGAGGCGGAGGAGTACGCAATAGAGAAGAGCAAGCGAGAGTTGGGGCGTCTTGACTCGATACTCGGTGCGGACGAAACAATAGATTCGCTCGTGGGCGATATACTCGACCATTACGAAAACTACCGCCAATATGAGCAGACGGGAAAGGCGATGATTGTTGCCTACTCACGCCCGATAGCGATGAAAATTTACCGTCGTATCTTGGAGTTGCGCCCTACGTGGAGCGAAAAGCTTGCTGTTGTGATGACTTCGGGCAACAAAGACCCCGAGGAGTGGCGTGAGATAATCGGCAACGATGCCCACAAAAAGGAGCTCGAAAAGCGGTTTAAGGATAACGACAGCCCGCTGAAGGTGGTGATTGTGGTGGATATGTGGCTCACGGGATTTGATGTGCCGTCGCTCTCGACGATGTATGTCTATAAACCGATGGCGGGACACAACCTGATGCAGGCGATTGCGCGTGTAAATCGTGTGTTTGGCGACAAGCAGGGCGGTTTGGTGGTCGATTATGTGGGCATTGCCTCGGCTTTGAAGCAGGCGATGAACGACTATACCATTCGTGACCGCAAAAACTACGGCGACACCGATATTTCAAAGACCGCATATCCCGAATTTCAGAAGAAGTTGGAGGTGTGCCGCGACCTGCTGCACGGCTTCGACTACTCGGCATTCTACGGCGAGTCGGATATGGCACGCGCTGCGGCGATTGCGGATGGTGTTGATTTCCTGCAAGCCCCAGAGCGAGAAGAAACAAAGAAACTATACATCAAAGAGGCACTATTGCTCCGCCAGTCGCTGTCGCTGTGTCAGAGCCTTTTGCAGCGAGAGGAGCGACTGGAGGCAGCCTACTTTGAGGCGGTACGCACACTGCTAACTCGTGTTGAAGGCAAGGGTAAGATTTCGTTCCGAGAGATTAATGAGCGCATAAACGAACTGCTCAAACAGAGCATCAAGAGTGACGGTGTGATAAACCTCTTCTCCGATATCAAAGAGGAGTTTTCGATATTCGATCCAAAGTTCTTGGAGGAGATAGCGCAGATGAAGCAGAAGAACTTTGCGGTGGAGTTGTTGCGCAAGCTGATAGCCGAGCAGATAAGGGTTTATCAGCGCACCAACACCGTACGAGCTGAAAAATTCTCCGAGATTTTGGCGAATGCGATGAGCAACTACCTCAAAGGTATGCTCACCAACGAGGAGGTTATCGAGGAGCTTTTGAAGACTGCGAGAGCCATCGTCAGTGGCGAGGAGGAGAGCAAAAAACTCAACCTCACGACCGAGGAGTTGGCGTTCTACGATGCTATAACCAAGCCCGAGGCGGTGCAGGATTTCTATACAAACGAGCAACTTATCGCCATCACGCGCGAATTGACCGATTCATTACGCACCAATAAGACAATTGACTGGACGATGAAGGAGAGTGCCCGTGCTGGTATGCGTCGCATCGTGAAACGACTACTCAAAAAGTATAAATATCCGCCAGAGGGTCAGGAGGCTGCCCTTGAAACCATTATGACGCAGTGCGAAATGTGGAGTGAAAATGAGTTTGACGGAAATATATTATAAAATTTAAGAGTCAGACCAGAGTCGAATCCAAGGGTTTACATTGATAAGTATTGAAGTCTATTTGAGAGGTTTGACATATCCTCGGCGAGCTTGTCATTGACAATCTTGGCGTATATCTGAGTCGTTTTAAGGCTTCGGTGTCCAAGCATCTTGCTCACCGACTCGATAGGCACTCCGTTCGTCAGCGTTACGGTTGTAGCAAAGGTGTGGCGTGCAAGGTGGAAGGTCAATCGCTTCTCGATGCCACAAATCGCTGCAATCTCTTTGAGGTAGTCGTTACACTTCTGATTGGCGGGTATCGGGAGCAGCCTGTCGTTGCCGTTACAACCCTCATATTTCGTCAAAATTTGCAACGAAACATCCAAGAGGGGTACATCTATTGGTGTCTAGGTCTTTTGGCGGTGTGCGCGAAGCCCAAGCTAGCGGGGATGCCATATAAGCGCAGACCTTTTGGTCGAGCAATCAATCACACTCTATCCCCGCAACCCGCATTATGTGAGTAGACACGGGGGATGGGTTGAGCAGTGGCGCAGCCTGCTTTGTTTTGACAATCTGTCGAGCTTGCTCGAACATGATTATAAAAACAAAGCGACAGAGTTAGAAACTCTGCCGCTCAATAATTTTGGTGAATCCGCCGGGGCTCGAACCCGGGACCCCAACATTAAAAGTGTTGTGCTCTACCTGCTGAGCTACGGATTCTCCGAATGCTAATACATATTAGCGGGTGCAAAGATAATCAATATTTTTAGATTACCAAAATAGTGGAGATGAAATATTTTTGTATCTTTACAAAAAATTAACACACCTCACAATGGATCAACCAAAGATTGAGCGCTTGCTAAGGCTTATGAAGTTGATGACAGGCAACGTGAACTATACCGTTAACGACCTCGCTGAGAGGTTGGATACCACCTATCGCTCGATATATCGCTATATCGAGTCCTTTAAGGATGCAGGCTTTGTAGTGCAGAAGTTGGAGGGTGGTGTCTATAAGCTAAGCAAGGAGAGTCCGCACTTTAAGGATATATCGCAGCTTGTCCACTTCACCGACGAGGAGGCGCACATCGTAAACCAACTTATTGAGGGTCTTGATGATACGAATATGCTTAAGCAGAACTTGCGCAAGAAACTCTGCTCGGTATACAATTGTACCTCTATGGCGTCGAGTGTCGTGCATGGCGCTAATGCCTCGAATGTGAATAGTTTGGTTGATGCTATCGAGCGCCGCAGTCAGGTGGTGTTGCGCGACTATGCCTCATCGCATACGGGCAATCGTCGCGATAGAGTTGTCGAGCCCTTTGGCTTTACGACAAACTATGTTCAGGTATGGTGCTATGAGCCTGAGAGTGGTATGAATAAACTCTTCAAAACTTCGCGTATCGGCTCTGTTGAGGTCTTGGACAGAGAGTGGGAGCATAGCGATAAGCACCACGAGGGTTATATCGATATTTTCCGTATGACAGGCTTTGAGCAGTATGGTGTGAAGCTAAGGCTCGGTATGCTCGCACGCAACCTCCTTATCGAGGAGTATCCTCTTGCTGAGCGCGATATCATGCAGGAGGGCGAGGGTCGCTGGCTTCTTGATACCAAGGTCTGCAACTATCGCGGTATAGGGCGTTTTGTTATGGGCCTTATGGATGATATCGAGATTGTGGATAGCCCTGATTTTGAGGAGTATATAAGAGAACAGATTGATGCAATAATGTTAAAACTTAAATAGAGTTCTCTTTTTTAGAATTACAAATCAAATCTACTTATTATGCTTACGCCAATATCCTAATGAATTTGTTGAAATCAACATTTGTGTACTCTGTTTCAAGAATAGTACATACCTCGCTGAGTGTTAAGGTATTTAGTTTTGTTTTCAAATCTTTTACTGAGGTTGTTATTCTCTGTTTCTTGCACCAAATAATAGCACTATCTTCCGGCTTATTGCCCTCAAATACGATATGTATAGAATCGTTGTGTCCGAAACTACACCCTAAGAGTGTTCCCTCGCCATCACTTAGACAATATGCAATAACTCTCATTCTATTGCATACATCGCCCTCAAAGAGTATGGATAAAATCTCAGGGTTTTTATCGGTATCAATAAGCGTTTCTAATAAGTCGCTATCTACCTCTAAGATGTAATCCTCCTCGTATGAAGTGGTATCACGTACAAACTTATTAGAAGATATAAACATCTGCGCATCTTCGATGCCGTTAATTCGCGTAGAGTATTTAGGAGTGGCATCGGTTGGATTCTCGAAAAATTCTGCATAAAAAATGTAATACATAACAAATGGTTTTTTATCAAGAACAAAACTACACCTTATATTTGACAATTTCTGTCAATATTACTTCGCGTTATTCCATATTTCAAACTCCCAATCCATTGGAGCGGTGGTAATAACCTCTCTAAACTTGGTTTGAATATCAATATATCTCTCCCTATCTAAATTACTCCAACTGATTTTCTTTTGCTCTGGGAAGTGGTTAGGGAAACTAATAGAGGCCTGTTCTAAAACAATGCTATCAATAGGAATATGAATATGGTTATAGACGCTTTTAAACCAGACATTCTCCTCAACGTTCATTAGCACGCATAGATATTTCATTGTCATATTCACCCACTTTTGTGCTTGTCCGTAACTTAGATTTGCAACATTGTCGTGCTTATATAGTGTGATTATGGCATTGCACAATGTTTTATGGAAATCATCATACATCTCGCGATTGAATGAGATATCGCTATTTATGTATGTCTCTATATATTGTAGAGCCGCTATCGCATTGTTATATGCGATGCCCCTCTTTTCGAGATCTTTATTCAAGAACTTTATAGTTCTGCATAGATCCCTATATGCGCGCTTTGCGGCAGCAACAGTCTTGTTCTCCTCTGTACCAAAAATGCATCGTTGATAAAATCGGTTTACTTGTTCAGTTGTCATATGTCAAGTCTGTTAAATCGCAAAAATTCAATAGCCTCTTGCATCAAGGCTAAGGCTATAAAAACAAATAGGGCTGTCACTCGAAAGAAACAGCCCATACTATAAAGCAATCGTGTTGACTACTCGCAAATTGCGCTAAGGTCTGCGAACAAACCAGCGAAGCTCTCAGCCATATCACGACGCAATGCTGCGTAGTGCTTTCTTGTGAGTGAGCGGTTCTTAGGCTCTGCAGGGTTGTTAGCCTTGTGGTAGAGTGCGTTGCGCAACTCAACACCCTTAGACATAAGCTCAACGATCTGCTCCTCCTTGTTAGGCTGTACGAAAATTGCCATGTGGCAATCGAAAGCGAACTCCTCCAAACGGTAGTCAATCTCCTTCTTCAAAAATCTAAGATTTGCCATAATATTTTGCGTTTAAGTTAAATTCCTATTATGCAAAGATAATATATTCAAATCTTATTTGCAAATATTTATAAAGGTATGTTCTAAATTATTTTTTGTTTTTCTATTTGCACGATGCTGGACAGCAACACTCCGATGCAGCACCGCAGTCGATTATAATACCATCCCACTCGTTGAGTATTACCACCTTGCCCTTGTGGTGCTTGTCCTTGTGGTGCTTGCCCTTGTGGTGGTCGGGGCGCTCGTAGCGCTTGTTGTGGTCGTGGTGCTTCTCGGGTCGCTCCTCCACGATATACTCCTCTACAATAATCATATCGGCTGGTGCTGTCGTGGTAGGCATATACTCACGCTTGTCCGTTACCTGATCTTTGGTGTAGGCTATGGTCACTGTAGCCTTGCGCATCTCGGGTAGAACATCGCTCTTAAGCCAGCTCCACGCCTTGTTCTCGCGCTTTAGCTTGTGGTCTATGGTCATAGGAGCCTCGTTGGAGTTTACGATGTTCACGAGGTCGTCGCGATTGCTTAGCGCCGAGTGCTCAATGGCATCGGTTGTAGCGCTCCAAGGCTCTACTTGTGATGATATTGCGATGTTGTAACTATCTAAACCGTAACGTTTTGCTATCATGGTGCTAAGCTCTTTTGCTCGCTTCTCTGCCAATGTACTATTGAACTGCGTTGTGCCATCGGGCGAAGCGTAGCCCGTAACAGTAATCTTGGAGATATGAACCAGCGAGTCCTTTTTTATCTCGCTAAAGAAGCTGTCCAAGCGCGCCAACACCTCGCTGTTGTCCTCAAAGCCAGCTACGGTATTTGCCGAGTTAATGGCGTAGTGAATCTCGTAGTTGGCGCACTTAGGCGTACCGTCCGTAATAACATATCGGCGCACAATGTAGTCGCCATCCCTCCACTCCGCAGTCATCTTTCGCGATGTCTGCTGGGCAAATATCTCTGTACTTATAAGCGATAATGCCGCTGTTATACAGATAGTTCCAAGTTTAATAAATCTTGTCATAGTCGTAAAATTTTTGGTTTGTACTGGATGCCATACCAAGAATTATACCAATAAAAGCAGACTATGATGGATTATGTGAGGTGTAAGAAATAAAGAATTTAGGGAATTTAGAGAGGTTAGGGGGCTGGTGATAATATACCCGCTTCCTAAACTCCATAAATTCCCTAAACTCCTAAGTAATTACTAATTACTCACTACTAATTAGTTACGGTTACTGGTGCTCAGGACGAAGAAGGTCCTGCACAACCTTTACTGGTGAGAAGGTTGAGATTGGCACCTCCACAAAGATTGTGTTCCAGTTTGCCATAGCGCCGTTCCATAGGCCTGGAAGCTCCTGAGCGCGGAGTTCGCGGCCACCAGCCGACTTTGAAGAGATAAAGCCTGTCTTAGGATCGGTGTACTGCTTAAGGTCGTACTTAGTGCCGTCGTAGCGCTTAACACCGCAGACAAGGTCTACAGGGTTGAAGTGAGTGGCCTCCTTCATAAGGTGCATATCCTCCTTGGCAATCTGGCTCGACTCGGCAATCTGTAGCTGCTCACGACCCTTATCGTCGCAAACCCAGAATGGACCACCACCAGGCTCACCCTCGTTCTTAACCATACCGCAGACACGGATAGGACGGTCGAGGGTCTCCTTGATAAGGTCGTGCGATGCCTTCTCTGGAAGCTTGCAGCATAGCTCATTGCGGAGGAAGGTTTTAGCCTCCTCGTATCTATCTTCGCCACGCTCCAAGGCACGAAGGAGCTCGAAGCTACGCTCCTGCAAGCGCAACAACTCGCCAGCAAGAACACGCTTATATGTAATGGTATCAGGCTTGCGCTCGTCGGTGGTTACATTGTCGATATTCTTAACAAAGATAATATCTGCGTCGAGCTTATCGAGGTTGTCGATAAGTGCACCGTGACCCGCAGGACGGAATAGAAGTGAGCCATCCTCGTTGCGGAATGGGGTGTTATCAGGGTTGACAGCAATAGTATCAGTTGCAGGGCTCTGCTCCGAGAAGGATACGTCGTACTTGATGCCATACTTCTTCTCGTAGTGGCTCTGACGCTCATCAAGAAGGCTTAGGAAGCCTGCCTTATGTTCTGGTGATACGGTGAAGTGAATTGCCGCGCGCTCGCCATTCGATGCATAGAGCGCAGCCTCAACAAGGTGCTCCTCAACGGGCTTACGCGCACCCTCCTTATAGGCGTGGAAGGTAACCAAGCCCTTAGGCTTCGAGCCGTAGCCAAGACCGTCGATGATGATATTGCGAACAACATCCTTGTCGTCAATCTGAGGCTTTAGATACTTTGCCAACTCAGCAAAGAAGGCGAACTTCTCAAGGTTGGTAATAAGCTTGTCGATGCCAGGTGTGCGCTTGTCGTCGTTTACATACTCAAACAACTCCTTAAACATACGTGTTGCAGCACCAGATGCTGGCACGAACTTAATAGTCTTAATCTCCTTAGCGCGGCTCATATATAACTCCTCGGCACTACGTAGCTCCTCTTCGCTAAGCTGGCGCACGCCGTCGCCACCCGATGCAGCGCGTATAACTGGGAGCGATGGGAAACCGTTACGGAAATTATCAATCTGCTTTTCAACCTCGGCAACGCTAAGACCGCGAGCCTCTATCTGTGAAATGTCGTTGCGTGTAAACATAGCTGTATAGGTCTAATTATTAGTAAATTCAGTGCATAATACCCTCTCTAAGTGGTAATAATGTTTGAATTAGTCCCCAAATTTAGTAAAAATTTTTTAACTTTGCACTATGAAACGGATATACAATAACATAAATCTTGCCAATCGTAATAGTTTTGGCGTGGTAGAGAGTGCCGCTACACTCGTAGAATTCGACACTGTTGATGATCTAAGAGAGTATTTCACAACCGAGAAACCTGAGCGCTGGTATGTGCTTGGTGCGGGTAATAATACGCTCTTTACGAAGTTCTACGATGGTGCGCTTATCGTGCCTAAGAGTGGTGCTCGCACCATCCTTAGCGATGATGGCGAGAGGGTGGATATCCGTGTCGAGGCTGCACACGACTGGGACGAGTTGGTGGCGTGGAGCGTCGAGCAGGGCTTGTGGGGTATTGAGAATTTGTCCGCTATCCCAAGCTCTGTGGGTGCTGCGCCAGTGCAGAATATCGGTGCATACGGTGCTGAGGCGAAGGATGCAATTACTGTTGTTGAGTATTTCGATACTCGCACCATGGAGGTTGTGCGCCTAAGCAACGAGGAGTGCCGTTTTGCCTATCGTGAGAGTATTTTTAAGCAGGAACTCAAAGGTGTGGCTGTTATCCTTGCCGTAGAGTTTCGCTTAAGTCGTACGCCTCGCCCAAATCTCGGTTATGGTGATGTGATCAAGGAGGTTGAGGCTCGCGGTGGTGCAACGCTTGGCAATATCCGCGATGCTATATGTGCTATCCGTGGTAGCAAGTTGCCTGATCCAAAGGTGCTTGGTAATGCTGGTAGCTTCTTTAAGAATCCTATCGTTGAGCGCGAGGTGGCGGAGGCTCTATTAGAGTGCTATGCCGATATGCCACACTACCCAGTTGCAGGTGATGAGACGAAGGAGAAGCTTGCAGCGGGCTGGCTTATCGATAAGTCGGGCTTGAAGGGCTATCGCAATGGCGCTGTGGGGGTTCATGAGCGTCAGGCGTTGGTGCTTGTGAACTATGGCGGTGCTACTGGTGGCGAGGTGATAGCTTTGGCAGAGTATGTGTGTGGTGAGGTGAAGAGGTGTTTCGGTGTGGAGATATCGCCTGAAGTAAACATTTTGTAGGATATGTTGTTGCTTGATGGTTTTGAAAAATATATAGAGGAGAACGAACTCTTTTCGCATAATGATAAATTGTTGCTCGCCGTATCTGGTGGTGTCGATTCGATGGTGATGATGGCGTTGATGTCGGCTGCTGGATATAATTTTGGCGTTGCACACTGTAATTTTCAGCTTCGTGGTGAGGAGAGCGACGAGGATGAGCGTCTTGTAGAGCGTGAGGCTAAGCGCCTTGGCGTGGCCTTCTACAATAAGCGCTTTGATACTACTGCTGAGATGGAACGTACGGGTGAGTCTATGGAGATGGCTGCGCGTCGTATTAGATATCAGTGGTTTAGAGAGTTGTGTGATGAGTATGGTTATTCGGCGATAGCTATCGCACACCATAGCAACGACTCTATTGAGACCTTCTTTATAAATATGCTTCGTGGTACTGGCTTGCGAGGCTTGACGGGTATCACCACTCAAGTTGGTCGTGTGGTGCGACCTATGATGTTTGCCACACGTAAGGATATCCACGATTATGCCGTTGCGCACCGCATTCCATTTAGAGAGGATTCCTCGAATCGCTCAACAAAGTATTTAAGAAATAAGGTTCGCATTGGTCTTGTGCCGATGCTTAAGGAGATAAATCCACAGTTTACAACCATTATGCGTCGCAATATCGCGCGCCTTAGTCAAGCACAAGATTTCATCACTTCAGCAATAGGTATTGTTAAGGAGGAGGTGCTTGAGCATAATGGCGATATCCACACTTTGAGAGTGGGTGATATACGTCCTACGTTGCCTCGTAACTATGTGATATATGAGATTTTAAATTCGGAGTATGGCTTCAAGGGCGATGTTGTGGATGCGCTATGTCACGCCTTGGATAGCGATGCTACGGGTCGCAGATTCTACTCGCGCGAGTGGGTTGCTGTGGTCGACCGTGGTAATGTCGTTATAGCTCCGATTACCGAGGAGGATAGTTGCGAATGTGTTGTTGAGAGGGGTGCTGCACGCTCATATATCGGTGGCTCTGTGCTCTACTATGAGTATTGCGATATCGACTTTATCGATACGCTCGACCAGGGTGATAATGTGGCGTTGCTCGATGCCGACAAGCTAAAGTTTCCGCTTCAGGTGCGCCGTTGGCAGGAGGGCGATTGGTTTGTGCCATTCGGGATGTCGGGTCGCAAGAAGCTAAGTGACTATCTTATTGATAAGAAGGTCTCTATGGCGGAGAAGTCTCGCCAGTTTGTATTGCTCTCGGGTGATGATATTGTGTGGGTTATAGGTCGTAGATTGGATGACCGCTACGCTATTACCCGCAAGACCGAAAATGTATTGAAGGTTATCCGTTACACTCTATAGGGAGGTTCATAAATTAATTCAAAAGTGACCGAAATATAAATCTCTCAAATACATCTAATACTAAATCTGATTTACTAATTTATAGAACATCCCGATAGTTTATGGCAAAGACAATAAAGTTTAGTGAGGCTTTAGCAAGCTACAACACGATAATGAAGGATATCGCTGAGCGTCGCTTTGCGCCGATATACCTATTGTCGGGTGACGAGGGATACTTTATTGATACTATTGCCGACCGTCTTGCAAATACAATCCTTAACGAGGCAGAACGCTCGTTTAATCAGGTTGTTGTATATGGCGCCGACAGCGACACAGGCAAGATTGTGATGCTCTGCCGACAGCTACCTATGATGGGATCGTATCAAGTGGTTATCGTGCGTGAGGCGCAGCAGCTAACAAAAATTGAAAATTTGGTTCACTATACCTCTTCGCCACAATCTTCCACGATACTTATCCTCTGCTACAAGAATAAGGAGCAGGGTCGTGGTATAGATAAGCGCACAGCATTCTATAAGAGCTGTGCTAAGGCGGGCTGTGTCTTTGAGTCGGTGCGCCCGCGCGACTATGAGATAGATCAGTGGCTTTCATCGCATATCTCATCGTGTGGTCTTAGCATTCAGCCTAAGGCAATGGCTATGCTTAAGGAGCACGTTGGTATGGATATCTCGCGTATCGTAACAGAGATCGACAAACTCAAGGTCTCGATGAATGCCGATGATAAGGTTGTGACTGATAATCATATAGAGCAGTATATTGGTGTGTCGAAGGAGTTTAATGGCTTCGAGCTTAATGATGCTGTTATGAAGCGTGATGTGGGTCGAGCAATGCGTATCGCTGAGCACTTTGCCCATAATCCTAAGAGCTATCCAATCACGCAGACCATAATGCTACTCTTTGGTCAGTTTCAGCAGCTATTCTTGCTAAATTATCACATGTGGCAGTCGCGCAGAAGGGGTATTCCTATGCCTGGCGATACAGAGCTTATGGTGGGCGTTAGAGCTAATAACCTCTATGCCCTTAAGGAGTTGAAGGCTAATATCGGACGCTGGAATGGTCCACAACTATTCCGTGTGTTGGGTCTTATCCGCGAGTATGATGCTAAGAGCAAGGGTGTCAATAGCGGTGGCTTGGATGGTGGTGAACTTTTGAAGGAGTTGCTACTAAAGATTTTTATGCAGTAGGGTATGAAGTTGCAGGTATGGAGTGATGGTAGGGTGGTCGATGCTTCGGAGTTTCGACTAACACACCCCTTTGTCTTGCAGCGAATACATACTCTTGGATATAAGGCGTTTAATGTCGCACAACATATCGATGTTATGCGTCGTGCTTCCATAGAGTTGTTTGGCTTTGCCTCGCTATGTAGGGCTGAGGATGCCGAGCGTATCATCGAGCAACTTACAAAGCTATCGCGTATCTCACCAATCCTAAGTTGCAGTGTGGCGATGCGCCTAAATTCTGTAGGCGAGCTCTCTTTCGAGGTGGAGCCATCGTCGTATTATAGCGGTGTTTCGCTTAGTGTTAAGCGTCCTAAGGGTGTTTTTTTTACCGTGCCACAACCAACGGATATCTCTCAAAATTCGGTTACTGTAGCTCTTGATGCTATGTACGATGCACGTGTGCAGGATAGGGGTGATATGGCTATCTTGATTGACTCACGTGGGGAGGTTATAAGCCGTCCGTGGTTGCCTATTTTTACAGTCTTTCATAATGTTGTCTATACTCCTATGGAGCACGATAGTGTGGAGTTTTGCATCGTGCGAGATGCTCTACAAAGAGCTGGTATAGAGCTTGTTGTGCGTCCAATACCTACTGAGGCATTGCTTCGTATGGATGAGGTGTTCGTAGTAGATGTTATGGGATTGACATCCTTTGCCTCTGTAGAAGAGAGTAGGCTCCTATCCGTCGTTGCTATGCACATAGCAAGTAGAATGGAGCCTAAATTATAACGGCTATTTTTGTAGTATTTCCCTAAATATTGTCCAATGCGTAAAGGTATGCACCAAGCGATACCGCATTGCTTGCACCTATATCTGAGATAGTTACGCCGATACGCTTCTCTGGGTCGTAGACAACCTCCTTGTCGCTGCCGTAGACCTTTATCTTCTTCGAGTTGCCTTGTGCAAACTGCTTAAACTCCTCCTTATCATCGAGGTTGTAGACACTCATCTGCACACGGTTGAGGCTGTCGCCCGACATGGTCGAGATTTTTGAACGCATCTCCTCCAAGAGGGCTGGCATAAAGTATTTCGAAGCACCAGCCAAGCCACCGCCAATAACGATAACACCATCCATAAGTGTTACGGCAGTAGCCATAGCATCGCCTGCAACGCGACCCTGTGTAGCGAAGCTCTCCTTTGCTGCCTCTACGTTACCCTCCATCTTACCCTCGGCGATGTTGAAGATATCGCGTGGCTCAAGTTCGCGCTCGTCGCCCGAAAGCTCTCTGTATACGCGCTTTACGGCTCGAATGGCAATGCCATCCTCAACGATATATTGAGGCTTGTCGCGATGCTTTAGACAGAATACCTCAACGCACGAGTTGTCCCCAAGATTTAGCTTGCCGTCCATAACGAATCCAAAGCCAAAACCAGTACCAAAGGTGAAACCTA
Source organism: Alistipes sp. (assembly GCA_045633525.1). Lineage (GTDB taxonomy): Bacteria > Bacteroidota > Bacteroidia > Bacteroidales > Rikenellaceae > Alistipes. Next base: position 12,950 of record JAZQYM010000043.1, read on the forward strand.
AAAGGTTGCGGTAACGCTTCGCAGAGCCTGCCTCTGCGAGCATTCTATTGATGCGTGGTAGCGCACCACCAGCAGCCTCGCCATAGGCGAAAAGGTCGGCATCGTTGTTTATGAATACAGGGATTTTAAAGTGCTCCTCAAGCATAGGTCCGAGCGCAACGCCATCGCGGAATGAAGGGAAGTTGGGTAGGAAGCCGCCAATGACACCATTGCGATAGTCAGCTGGACCTGGGAAGGCAAAGCTGATGGCAACAGGCTTATGTGGTAGGGTGGCTATAATCTGCTCGAAACCCTTAACTAAGTTGCTAAGGCAAAGGTCAAGGTCGTGTGCCTCGGATGGTAGCGTTATGCTCTCTGCGCAAGGCTTACCACTCTGCATTGCACCAAATACGAAGTTTGTGCCTCCAGCGTCAAGCGTGACGACGATAGGCTCTAATGCTCTATTCTGTTCCATAACATAGCAAAGATAAGTATATTTTTTCAAAACTTGCAACAATTTCTTAAATATTGAAAAATGTGCATAAATAACTGATAAAAACTGTCTCAAAGAATTGCTAGTTATGAAAATAAAGTATATATTTGTGAGATTTTAGTGAGGTGTTGTCTTGATATTGTGTAAGACGACATAAAAATGCAAAGAGAGAAACAACAAAAAATAATATATAAAACTTAAAAATTACAATTTATTATGGAGAACAACAAACTTCAGGAGCTTACGCAAAAGCTCTATAACGATGGCTTGGAGAAGGGTCGTTCTGAGGCGGAGCGTTTGGTTGCAGAGGCTAAAGAGACTGCTGCTAAGATTATCGCTGATGCCGAGGCTGAGGCTGCTGCTATCACAAAGGCTGCCGAGGATCGCGCGGATGATGTAGCTAAGAATGCTATGACTGAGATTACTCTCGCTGGTCGTCAGGCTCTTTCAAAGATTAAGGCAGAGTTGGCTGAGGCTGTGATTATGAAGTCTACAGGCGCTGCTGTTAAGAACGCAACTATGGATGTTGCATTTGTAAAGGATATGTTGCTCGCTGTAGCAAACAACTGGAACTCTCAGACTGTAGATGTATCGCTTGTAGCGTTGCTTGCAGAGGAGAAGCGTGCTGAGTTGGATGCTGTGATGCAGCAGAGTGCCCAGGAGCTTGCTAAGGCGGGTATCGAGGTAGGTTACTCTAAGGATGTAAAGAATGGCTTTAAGTTAGGTGAGAAGAATGGTGGTTACTATATCTCATTCACCGACGAGAGTTTCGATGCATTGCTTAAGGAGTATCTCCGCGAGAAGGTGTCTAACATGCTTTTTAAGTAAGCCATGTTCTCTACGGAGTATTTCTATTTGGTTGCGGGTCTTCGTGAGTGGGCGTTGGACTCTGATACCAAAGGTTTTGATGTCGGTGAGATAAAGTCTGAGATTCTTACCGAGCTATCAAAGCGCGATCGTAAGGCTGTGGAGCTTCTCTACGCCTACTATGATTGTGAAAATCTTATCGCTTATCGTTCAGGTCGCGAGCGATTCTCTACACTTGCTAACCTCTCGGTGGAGCAGCTTACAGAGGTGTTTGAGAATCGTAATTACTCGCTTCTTCCAGCCGAGATGGCGCGTGTGGTAAAACTATGCGTTGAGGCAGAGGATGAGGATCGTGATACCGATATCGTTCTTACCGATAGCTTCGAGCACGCATTGTTTGAGGCTTACTATAACGACCTTGCAGCGTCGAAGTCACGTTTCCTTAAGGGATGGGGTGAGTTCGATCGCAACCTTCGCAATATTGCGGCTGCTGTTGCTGCTCGCGAGGCTGGTCGTGCGGTTAAGGATGTTGTGGTTGGTAGCGGTGAGATTGTTGAGCAGCTATCGCGCTCATCGGCAGCCGATTTTGGTTTGCGTGGTGAGTTGCCATATATCGATGCAGTTATTGCGGCAGTAAGTGACGAGAAGAATATCGTTGAGAAGGAGCGCAAGATTGATGCTATCCGCTGGTCGGAGGCCGAGGAGATTGCCGTATTCGACTTCTTCAATATCGATTATATCCTATCTTACCTTGTCAAGGTTAACATTGTAGCACGTTGGACACTACTCTCGCCTGAGGTTGGTCGCCAGATGCTCAATCGTTTGATTAAGGAGCTTGATGCCAAGGATCTTGTGAATAAACAATAAAACTATATAAACGAATGAAAACATTAGGACGTGTAAACGGTATTATCTCGAACATCGTGATCGCCAAGGTTGACGGTCCCGTTGGTCAGAATGAGATATGCCACGTATATTGCGGCGATGTCCGTATGATGGCTGAGGTCATCAAGGTCATAGGCGATGAGGCCTATGTACAGGTTTACGATAGTACGCGCGGTTTGAAGATTGGTGATAAGGTGGAGTTCGAGGGTCACATGCTTGAGGCTACACTTGCTCCAGGCCTTCTCTCACGTAACTACGACGGTCTTCAGAACGACTTGGAGAAGATGGATGGTTTGTTCATTAACCGTGGTTCTATTACCGATCCAATCGACTTCGATGCTAAGTGGGATTTCAAGCCACTTGCAAAGGCTGGCGATAAGGTAACTGCTGGTGACTGGCTTGGTGAGGTTAAGGAGCAGTGGGTGATGCACAAGATTATGGTGCCTTTCGTAATGCAGGGTAACTACACCGTAAAGAGCGTTGTTGCAGCTGGTTCATATAAGGTAACAGATACTATCGCTGTTGTTGTAGACTCTGATAACAACGAGTATAATATTACAATGGTGCAGAAGTGGCCAGTAAAGCAGGCTATCCGTTGCTTTACCGATAAGCCACGTCCATCACGCGTAATGGAGACAGGTGTTCGTGCTATCGATACATTCAACCCACTTGCTGAGGGTGGTACTGGTTTTATCCCTGGTCCATTCGGTGCTGGTAAGACTGTGCTTCAGCACGCTATCTCTAAGCAGGCAGATGCAGATGTTATCATCATCGTAGCTTGTGGTGAGCGTGCAAATGAGGTTGTGGAGATCTTCGCTGAGTTCCCTGAGTTGGTTGACCCACGTACTGGTCACAAGCTTATGGAGCGTACAATCATCATCTGTAACACATCTAACATGCCAGTTGCGGCGCGTGAGGCATCTGTATATACAGGTATGACTATCGGTGAGTATTACCGTTCAATGGGATTGAAGGTGTTGGTAATGGCGGACTCTACATCACGTTGGGCTCAGGCTTTGCGTGAGATGTCTAACCGTTTGGAGGAGCTTCCAGGTCAGGATGCCTTCCCAATGGACCTCTCTGCCGTTATCTCTAACTTCTACTCTCGTGCAGGTCTTGTAAGACTTAACAATGGCCAGACTGGTTCTGTAACATTCCTTGGTACTGTATCTCCTGCCGGTGGTAACCTTAAGGAGCCTGTAACCGAGTCTACAAAGAAGGCTGCTCGTTGCTTCTACGCCCTTTCACAGGGTCGTGCCGATTCGAAGCGTTACCCAGCTATCGATCCACTTGACTCATACTCTAAGTATTTGGAGTACCCTGAGGTTGTGGAGTACCTTGATGAGCATATCGAGAAGAATTGGGTAGAGAGCGTATATGCTGGTAAGACTATCATGCAGCGTGGTAAGGAGGCTAACGACCAGATTAACATCTTGGGTGATGATGGTGTACCTGTAGAGTACCACGAGCGTTTCTGGAAGAGTGAGTTGTTGGACTCTGTAATTTTGCAGCAGGATGCCTTCGATAACATCGATGCAAACTGTCCTATTGAGCGTCAGAAGATGATGTACAATATGGTGTTGGATATCTGCCGCAAGAAGTTCGACTTCGCTATTTTCGATGAGTGTTCTAAGTTCTTCAAGGAGCTTATCTACTTGTTCCGTCAGATGAACTACTCAGAGTGGAAGTCTGAGCAGTTTGATAATTTCCGCTCTCAGATTGAGGCTTTGGTAAATAGTAAACTTGCAAAATAAGGAGCGCATATTATGACAACAAAAGCATTTCAGAAAGTATATACTAAGATTGATAATATCACCAAGGCTACCATTACACTTCGTGCTACAGGTGTAGGTAACGACGAGCTTGCTACTGTAGGTGGTCGTTTGGCTCAGGTGGTAAAGATTATGGGTGACAAGGTTACCCTTCAGGTGTTTGCAGGTACCGAGGGTCTTGCAACCAACTCAGAGGTTGTGTTCCACGGTGAACCACCTGTATTGCGCGTGTCAGATGCCTTGGCAGGTCGCTTCTTCAACGCTTACGGAGAGCCACTTGAGGGTGGTGAGCAGATCGAGGGTGAGGCTCGCGAGATTGGTGGTCCTACAGTAAACCCATTCCGTCGTATCCAGCCATCAGAGCTTATTGCTACTGGTATCGCTGGTATCGACCTTAACAACACCATCGTATCTGGTCAGAAGATTCCATTCTTTGCGGATCCTGACCAGCCTTACAACGCCGTTATGGCGAATGTGGCACTTCGTGCTAAGGCCGATAAGATTATCCTTGGTGGTATGGGTCTTACAAACGATGACTTCCTCTACTTTAAGCAGGTCTTCGAGAACGCCGGTGCTTTGGACCGTATCGTATCATTCGTGAACACTACTGATAACCCTCCTGTGGAGCGTCTTCTTGTTCCAGATATGGCACTTACAGCAGCTGAGTACTTCGCAGTTGATAAGGGTGAGAAGGTGTTGGTATTGTTGACCGATATGACCCTTTACGCTGATGCTCTTGCTATCGTATCTAACCGTATGGATCAGATTCCTTCTAAGGACTCTATGCCAGGTTCTTTGTACTCAGACCTTGCTAAGATCTACGAGAAGGCGGTGCAGTTGCCTAACGGTGGTTCAATCACTATTATCGCAGTTACAACACTTTCGGGTGGTGATATTACTCACGCTATTCCTGATAACACTGGTTATATCACTGAGGGTCAGCTCTTCTTGCGTAACGATACCGACACTGGTAAGGTTATCGTTGACCCATTCCGTTCGTTGTCACGTCTAAAGCAGCTTGTAATTGGTAAGAAGACCCGTGAGGATCACCCACAGGTAATGAACGCCTGCGTTCGTTTGTATGCAGATGCTGCTAACGCTAAGACTAAGCTTGAGAACGGTTT
>JAZQYM010000044.1:0-53379 GCA_045633525.1 Alistipes sp.
AAGAGCTCGCGCTCAATCTTTGTGGAGAAACCAAAGAGCTGCTGCTGATCCTCACGCACGATGAAGTGAACATATAGTTTTGCCTCCTTCACCTGCTCAATATCGGCATAGGTCTTAAGCGAGATGTGGATAAAGTAACCCACACCACCAGCCTCCACGACTGCGTATGTAGGTGTTGCCTCAGCAACAGCACCAGAGATATATTCGTACATCCTTAAAATTCTTAATAATTTACTACAAAAGTAAATATTTTTTTTTATCTTTGTGCTTCAAATGCGAAAATTAACTAAAACAGATTATAACTAATATGAAAAAGAGTCTTTTGTCAATCTTGGCAATGTCGCTTATGATGGTATCTTGCGGTGGTGCTAAGAGCCAGGCTACAGCTGAGGCTAACGCTTCTGAGGCTGATGTTACAGAGGTTAATGGTGTGGAGTGTGTCACAAGTGGTGATGTAGTATTTATAGACTTGGATTACATTATGGCTGCCAGCAAGTTCAACGCTAAGGAGGGTGTTGAACTCGAGACTAAGATGCAGAACTTCCAGCAGAAGAGTGTCACTACTCAGGAGAATTGGACAAAGAAGGAGCAGAGCTTGGCTAATGAGTACAATAAGCTCCAGGCAGAGGCAGCAAAGCTTGAGGAGGACTATGCTAAGGGCTTGATTACCACACTTAACGCTCAGAAGAAGCAGGAGGAGATTCAGACTAAGGCTAACTCTATTCAGACTAAGATGAATAACTTTCAGGCTACAGTACAGAAGGAGGGTCAAGAACTTCAGGTAGAGGAGCAGAACTTGAACGAGGAGTATATGGTACTTATGAATCGCTTTAAGGATTTGGTAAACAAGGCTATCGAGGAGCTTAACGCTGATCGTCGCTACAAGATGATTGTAAATGCTGTATCGGTAGTTGACGCAAACCCAGAGCTCAATATCTCTGACTTAGTGCTTGAGCGCGTAGATGCTCTTTACGAGGCTGAGCCAGCACAGTAGTAGTATAACGATATAGACTTAGCGGGGTTATGGGATTTATACCACTAAAATTTATTGATGTCATAGATATTATCTTGGTGGCATCGCTCTTCTACAGCCTTTATAGAGGTCTGAAGGGAACGAATGCACCATATATTTTGGTAGGTATCTTTGTCATCTACTTGGTGTGGATCCTTGTCAATACCTTCAGTCTTGTGCTCTTCTCTGCCATACTTGGTCAGATTATCTCTGTCGGTGTTATCGCTATACTTATTATCTTCCAGCCCGAGATACGACACTTTCTGCAGGCGATAGGTCGCCAGCGTGGTCGTTTCGAGTGGCTATCTCGCATTTTCAATTTCCGCAACCGCCGTACTGAGCATGATATCGACCTCGAGCCATTGGTTGTTGCGTGTCAGGAGATGGGCGCAGATAAGGTGGGTGCACTTATCATTATCAAGCAAGCAGACGACCTAAACGTCGTTATCGAGAGTGGTATTCGTTTGGATGCTAAATTGTCGACTTCGCTCTTGGAGAATATCTTTTTTAAGAATGCTCCTCTGCACGATGGTGGCGTGATCATTAGTGGCGATAGAATAGTGGCGGCAAAGTGCGTTCTTCCATCTACTCAGCAGGAGGTGCCTAAATCGTATGGTATGCGTCACCGCGCAGCCTTGGGTATGAGCGAGGTATCGGATGCCATTGTGATTGCAGTCTCGGAGGAGACAGGTCGCATATCCGTGGCGCACGACTCAGTGATTAAGCGCAACATCGACCCACAAAACCTCGCGCAGACAATACGCAGGCTAATGCGCCAAAACGATCGTCGTAGAGAGAATAGTGGAGAGTAAAACAATAAAGGCATTTCCCCGTGGGAGATGCCTTTTCTTTAGCGATTAGTCGCAGCCAAATGAATCACGCCAGATTCTAATTACTCTTTGCTAATTACTAATTTATTAATGTGCTCTCCGACGATGCGGGCGGCGCATCCTACATACTCCGAGCAAGGACGTTTCTTGTAATACTCTGGTGTGCGCTCCGATGGCATTGCAGTCTCGTTACGCTCAACCATTGGCTCGAGACCAAGCAGACGACGGCAAACGATATCACCATTCTCCCTGCGAAATTGCTCTGCAAAGTGCTGTACAAGGGCGTAGTTATCCTTGCGCTCCTCCAAATTCTTGGGATCTGAAGATGGCTGTATTGCACCCGCAAGCATAGTCATACCGCACACTGTGCCACACACCTCGCGCATACGACCCATACCGCCCCCGAAGGGAGCTGTGAGCTTGGCGATATCCTCAATACCCATCTCCATAATATCGTTATACGCCATAACAACCGCCTGGGCACAGTTGTATCCCTCCTTAAAGTATCCACAAGCGCGCTCTACACGCTCATTTACATCTATCATCTTTGCTGTTTCCATAATTTTTATACCTTTGTAGTCGCAAAGATAAACATTTTTTAGAGAGGGTACACTATGCAACTACCAAAACTTAACTTTCCAGCCATACACCTTCGTGCTCGACGTGCTGCAAATGGTCGCACGGAGGTCTTCGATGCAGTGCGTGGTCGCTGGTTGGTGCTTACACCCGAGGAGTGGGTGCGCCGTCATGTGGTGGAGTATATGCTCTCGGAGTGCGGTTTCATTGCTCAGCAGATTGTGGAGGAGTATCCAGTAAATATCAACGGTATGTCGCAACGAGCTGATATCGTGGCTGTGGACAGCTCGGCAAAACCCGCTGTTGTTGTAGAGTGTAAGGAACCAAATGTACGTATCGACCAGTCTGTGCTTAGTCAGGTGGTGCGCTACAACTCGGTGCTTCACTGTCGCTATATCGTCATTACAAATGGTATAGAGTGCTTTAGTTATGCTATGGCTGAGAATGGTAATTATACACCTTTAGACCACTTTCCCTGCTCTGCTGAACTATAAAAGATATATAAATAGAGGTATGACCCCCTATTTTTTAACCTCATTGCTTGCTATCTTCATTTAAGTTTGTAACTTTGCCCCCACATTCTAAGAGGATATGATAGTAGTTAATACAGTAGCTGCTCTTAATGCAGCATTAAGCAGTTGCCCTAAGGAGGGTATCGGCTTTGTACCTACAATGGGAGCCTTGCACAATGGTCACCGTTCATTGGTGGAGCGTGCCCGCAAGGAGAACGACACCGTTGTGGTGAGTGTCTTTGTAAACCCAACACAGTTTAACGATAAGAACGACCTTAAGAACTACCCACGTACTCCAGAGGCCGATTGTGCAGTTTTGGAGAGCGCTGGCGCAGATATCGTGTTTATGCCATCGGTAGAGGATATCTACCCAGAGCCTGATACACGTGTCTTTGACTTCGGTCTTGTGGATAAGGTTATGGAGGGCGCTACACGCCCAGGTCACTTTAATGGCGTAGCACAGGTGGTAAGTCGTCTATTTGCTCTTGTAAATCCTGCTCGTGCATACTTCGGAGAGAAGGACTTTCAGCAGATTGCTGTTATCAAGGCTATGGTCGAGCAGCTAAATATTGACATTGAGATTGTTGAGTGTGCTATTGTCCGTGGCGAGGATGGTCTTGCGCTATCATCACGTAACGAGTTGCTTACACCTGAGCATCGTACCGCAGCACCTCATATCTATGCTACTATTAAGCAGTGCTCAGAGAAGATGGCCACAATGACCCCTGCGGAGCTTACCGAGTGGGTGGTTGCTACTATCGACTCAAATCCACTCCTTAAGACTATCTACTTCGAGGCTGTGGATGCATGCACTATGCAGCGCGTAGAGCGTTGGAGCGACTCAGAGCGCATCCAGGGATGCTGTGCTGTACAAGCTGGCGCTATACGTCTTATCGACAACATCAAGATTAAGTAACGAAACCTACCCAGACTATGTTTATAGAGAGAATGAAATCTAAGATCCACCGTGTACGTGTTACGGAGTCTAATTTGAACTATGTAGGTAGCATCACCATCGACGAGGATTTGATGGATGCGGCAGGATTGATTGAGGGCGAGAAGGTGCAGATTGTGAATAACAACAATGGCGAGCGCATCGAGACCTATGTTATCAAGGGCGAGCGCGGTAGTGGTTGTATCTGCCTCAATGGTGCTGCAGCACGCAAGACTGCAGTTGGCGATATCGTGATCATTATGGGCTACGGCTTTATGGACTTCGAGGAGGCTAAGACCTTCCAGCCAAAGGTTGTCTTCCCTGACGAGCGCACCAATAGATTGGTAAAGTAGGGTAGTATCAACTATTGCTAATACAAAATGCGGATGGAGCACACTGCCCATCCGCACATTTTTTGTAATGGCATTACCCTTTACTTCTTCTCCTTTAGTAGGTCGCGAATCTCCGTAAGAAGTACCTCCTCCTTTGTTGGCTCTGGCTCTGGAGCTGGAGTAGACGCCGCGGTCGCTGCTGCTTCCTCCTCCTCTTTACTGCGTAGTGATGTAAGTTTGTTGATTACTTTAATCATCACAAAGATGCTAACGGCAATAATTAAGAAATCGACACATACCTGAAGGAATGCACCATACTTCCACAATACAGGCTCTGCATCACCCACTGCTGGCTTGAGTGTAACGGCAAGATCTGAGAAGTTCTTATCGCCAAGAAGTACACCAATCGGAGGCATAATGATATCGTTAACCAATGAGGTCACAATCTTACCAAAAGCACCACCGATGATAACACCGACTGCCATGTCAACAACATTACCCTTTAGAGCAAAGGTCTTGAATTCATTTAAAAATCCCATAGTATCAAAGTTTTAGTTAGTTTATATAAATATATTATTTAATAACTGGTATCTCATCCCACGAGGTTGTATATCGTGGTGAACGGTAGTCGCTTCGTGTGCGCACCTCACTACTGCCTGCCGATGCCACCGTAACAGCACTCTTGCCAGCACTCTTGTTAATTGTGTCGATAGTCTGCATAAGGCGGTGGTGTCGTTCATTATTCTCTGCCGAAAACATCGAGACGTGAAGTGCAGAACGAGGTATAATATCCATCGCTATAACTCCAGCCTTTTTATATCCCACCCCCGACACATATATCTCGCTTAGAGCCTCACGCACCAAGCGTACAATTTCTATCGTGCTATCCGTCGGCTCCAACAGAGGTATAGATATATTACCGTACTGCTGTAGCTCGTCGCTATGAAAGCGGTTGGTAGCAGCAAAGACCACAAGACGCTTACATACGCTATCCTGGCTACGTAGCTTCTCCGCTGTCAAAGTAGCGAACTTTGCCACCTGCTCCAAGAGCTCATCTAAGGCGTATATCTCCTTAGCAAAGCTACGTGAATTACATATCGAGTGCTTCGCCTCCTGCATCGCCTCGAACCCGATAGCTGGAATGCCGTTGAGCTCCTGCCATGTTCGTACTCCAGTAATACCCATCCTGCGCTGTACGAAGTCTCGGGGTAATTGGCTAAAGTCGTATGCTGTTACTACGCCTTGTTCCTTAAGGCGTGGTGCACTACGTCGACCAATACCCCAAACATCCTCTATCGGGGTCTTGCGAAGTACCTTTTCTATATCCTCCTTACGATACATATAGCATCCACCACGAAGTTTAGGGTAGCTTTTACATAGCTCTGCCGCAATCTTGGCAAGCGTCTTAGTAGGTGCAACACCCACAGAAATAGGTATGCCTGTAAGCCTACGACAACGCACCGATAGATCCTTTGCAAAGCGGTCGAAGTCATGGTTTTCGACACCTCGAAGGTCCAAGAATGCCTCGTCAATGGAGTAAACCTCGATATGTGGAGCGTACTCCCTAAGCACCATACGTACACGGCGTGAAAAATCGGCATAGAGTGCCATATTACTCGAAAAGACCGTGACATCATGACGCTTCACTATATCACGAATCTGAAACAATGGTGCCCCCATCTTTATGCCGAGTCGCTTGGCTTCGTTGCTTCGTGCTATGGCACAGCCATCGTTGCTCGAGAGCACCACCACGGGCTTGCCATTAAGCTCCGGGCGGAAGACTCGCTCGCACGAAACGAAGAAGTTATTACAATCGGCAAGGGCAAACATCTATGCTCGCTTAATAATATAGGTAACAACACCCCATATCGCAAACTCATTGTCAGGAGTAATGCGTATAGGCTTAAACTTAGGGTTAGCAGCCACAAGCATTGTGTGGTCGCTATGTATCTCAACGCGCTTAACCGTAAACTCTCCATCTATAAAGCATACTGCCGAGCATCCATTATATGGTTCTACGCTACGGTCCACGATAATAATATCACCCTCGTCCATATCTGCCTCCACCATCGATGTGCCACCGATACGGAAGAAGAATGTCGAGGCTGGATGGCGTACAAGGAGCTTTATGAGGTCGAGTTTCTCGCGTGGCTCCTCATCTGCAAGCGAAGGAAATCCTGCGCGTACCTCACCCAACATATCTACCTCCAAAGAGGCTGTGCTATCAATTACATAGGGTTTCATAGAGATCTCTCCTCGTTGTATATCTCATCATAAATCGTGCGCAAGAGGCTCTTGTTGGCAATTATCTGGCGTAACTCCTCAAGTTTGCACCCATTCTCCGACTCCTCAATCCAGAGACGTAGGTAACCGCCGTAGTTGTACTTCTCGTTAAGATGCTCCACCATACGCGCGTAGCCCTCCTCTTTGTTAAGTTCAGGATGGTGGGTTAGAGTGTACTGCACCGTGCGGCGTATGATGCTGCGAGGCTCGATAATACGGTCAGCCTCAGCAACGATACGACCATAAATAGTGCGTGGCTCCGACTTTGACGAGGCGCGATGATCCTCCACAGCATCGCCCATAATGACACGCTGCTCGGGCGTAAACCAGCGATCCAATGCTTTGTCTTCAAGAAGGATGCGCTTCGACTCGGTGTGGTGGTGCTCCCTGCCATGAATGATGCCTGTATCATGATATGCTGCTATGGTGTAGACCATATTCATATCTACCTCATAGTTGCGCGCAAGGGTAAGGCTTTGGCTTATAACCGTATCGGCGTGGTCGCGCCTATGAGCCGCATCGTGCCTATCATATCGCGGTAGAATATACTCCTCGATATAAAGTTGTAACTCTTTGTTTACCATACGCTAACCAACTACAACCTCGACTAAGTCTTCAGCCTTTAGATATTTGTGTGCCAACTGCTGAATATCCTCTGGCGTAATAGCAAGAATAGTCTGCACGCTCTGCTCGGTGGCGCGGTTATCGTAGCCACACATTATATTCTCGATAGTTACATCGGCAATGCCGAATGGTCCGTCGAGAATACGCAGTATCTCGCCAATCATCATATTCTTAACCATTTGCAACTCCTCCTCCGACATTAGCTCGTTGCGTAGTCGCTCAATCTCGAAGTGTATCTCTCTAAGGGCATCGTCACGGTGCTCGCGTGCTACCTGAGTAGCAATGGCAAGATAGCCCTCATGCTCGAAGTTCACCATCGCAGCCATAACACCGTATGTGTAGCCGTGCTCCTCTCTTAAGTTCTGCATTAGACGTGAGCCAAAGTAGCCTCCCAGAGCTGTTGCCACAACCTGCATACCGACAAAGTCGGGATGACGACGAGGAAATAGTAGGCGACCGATACGTATAGAAGAGAGTAGCGACGACTCATCCTCCTTAAATATGTTATGTGTGGTCTTGACCTCGGGGAATGCAACCTCGCAACCCTCGCCAGTAGGCAAGGCATCCACAAACTCCTCTACGGTACGCAATACCTCGTCGGTAACTTTACCGCTGCACACCACAAAGCAGTTCTTGGCGGTATAGAGTTTGTTGTATAGCGACACTAAGTCCTCGCGCGTAATATTGTCGTATGCACTCTCGTGACTTGTAAGCCCGTATGGGTGGCACTCTCCAAAGAGAGCCTTACCAAAGAGTTCACGTGACTGCACATCTATCTTCTGGCGTTCGATAGTAAGTCCTTGCTTACGCTTAGAACAATATACTGCCAACTCCTTGGTATTGAATGCTGGATGTAAGATTATCTCACGTGCGACATCAGCCGTCTCTGCAAAGAACTTAGATAGCGACACAAATGAGATATAGGTGTAGTCGCGATCGATGGTGGCATCGTAGTTCGAGCCGTAGAAATCGAGTTTCTCAGCTATCTCCTGACCTGTCATTGAACGGCTACCCTCGCTTAGCATATTAACCGTTGCTGAAGCCGTAAAGGGTTTCTGCTGCATCGATGTTCCTGCTCGGAAGATGAAGCTGAAGCGCACAACCTCGAAGTCCTCGGAGTTAAGCGTATATATCTTTACACCATTTTTGGTTACGCGACACTCTGTCGCTGGCATCTCCACACTCTCGGGGATGACTATATCGGGTTGCTGTATCATCGCTTTGAACGGTATATAAGTGTTGACGAGTTCTCGGCTCTAAATGCCTTAGTGGCAAACTGTGCCACCTCCTCGCGTGTTATTGAACGGTAGATATCCGTCTCTTTGTTTATTAGCTCAAGGTCTCCTGTCATAGCGTAGAAGCCCAAGTTCATCGCCTTGTTCATCACATTAATCTCGCCCATAAGCATATTTGCCTCGAACTTGTTTTTCACCTTCTCTAACTCATAATCCGAGATATTACCCTGCATCAGTTCACGAAGTTCACCCCATAGTGCCTCCTCTGCCTCCTGCTCGGTGGTTGTCGGCATCAAGCGACCCTTGATAACAAAGAGTCCAGCATCAAGGCTACCAGTGATATAGGCATTAACCGCAGTGAAGAGTCCTCGCTCCTTAACCAAACGATTTACAAGGCGTGATGACTCGCCACCAGCCAGTAGATCCGAACTCAGATCTCCCAAGAAGAACTCACGTGATAGGCGGTCGCCAATATGAAAGGCAATGATAACATCCGTAGCTGGTACATTGCGCTCCACCTCCAGACGTCGAGGCTCGAGTTGCTGAGGCTCCTGCGGTATTGGAGCAATATCTCCACCATGATCCTCTATATCGGCAAAGTACTCCTTAGCAAGAGCTATCATCTCATCCTCGTCGATATCTGCCGATATGGAGAGAATTGCCTGAGAAGGGCGGTAGTGACGACTATAAAATGTATGTACATCCTCCAACGTAGCGCGCTCGATATGCTCTGGCGAAACACCTATTGTCGACCAGCGATATGGGTGCACCTTATAGCATAGGTCGTATAGTAGAGGTGACTGGTCACCGTATGGCTGATTTAGATAGCGCTGCTTAAACTCATCGATAACAACCATCTTCTCCGTTTCGCACGCCTCATGGCTAAGGTTTAGGTTACGCATACGGTCGCTTTCAAGCCACAACGCCGTAGATATATTCTCTTTTGGTAGTGTGATATAGAAGTCAGTGTAGTCGTTGTTGGTGAAAGCGTTATTCTCGCCACACGCCATCTGCACCGGAACGTCGAACTCTGGCACACTGTGCGTACCTCGGAACATTAGGTGCTCGAAGAGGTGGGCAAAGCCTGTCTTATCCTCAGCCTCGTTGCGTGAGCCCACCTTATATAGGATGTTTACGGCAGCGAGCTTTGAGGCTCTATCACGGTTTACAAGTATCGTAAGACCATTCTCTAATATGGTCTGCTTATATTTTATCATATTTAAGTTTTATAGTTCCACACTCTCAATCTCGCCAAGCGATATATACCATATATATCCCTCAATCTGCTTATACTTACCCATACGAGCTATTAGACACATATACTCCGCCATCTTCTTGCGGTAGGATGCGCTACGCTTATCGCCAAATTTGTAGTCTACAACAACGACTCTATCCCCTGAAATCATAACTCTATCAGGGCGACGGATATCACCATTTGCAATAATGGTATTCTCGCACTTAACCGACTCCCAGCTCGTTGAGAACCACTCCTTAACACGGTTATCCATTAGGATATCGCTAATCTTACTATTTAAAGCCTCGGCTTGCTCCGTATCGATAAGGCAATCGAGCGACATACGCTTCACTGCACTACGCAAATCCTCCTCCGTAAGAGCCTTCTCAAAGAGTCTGTGTAGACGAATACCCTCGCTTAGAGCTCTGCTATCGTTTGCAAGACCCTCCTCGATACATCTGTGCGATGGGTAGCGCACCTTGATAGTTGGCTTATTCGATATATACTCCTCCAAGATGATATCGTTACTTTGTCTTTTATTCTCCTTGCTCTGGCTTGTGGTAAGCTCGCCATAGGAGTAGATTATTGCCACATCCTCGCCATCGTTTTGTACCGACTTGGGGTTAGGGCATATCTGCTTTGCAGCATCAAGGATAAGTGGGGCTGTAGTATTGATATTTTCACCACTCTTGCCATTGAAGTTTGTAGGCACATAGATATATAGCTCACGTGATGCTCGGGTAATGGCAACATATAGTAGGTTAACACCATCTACATGGCTCATCACCAACTCCTTGTAATACTCCTCCGAGAAGTTGGAGTCCTCCATCATCGAACCATAGATTATCGGGAAATCGCCAACAGCCGTTGTGGTTGTATCTCCCTCGTTAGCCTTTGCCCAGACAATAGGGCGTAGCGATGCACGTGGCGTCATATCCCAGCGCGCGTATGGTATGATTACCACTGGGCGCTCCAAACCCTTAGACTTATGTATCGTTGTAATCTCAATGGTGTCATCAGTCATCTCCACGGTGATAGCCTCGTGCTTACCGCGTTCCTCCCACCATTTCAAGTAGTACTGTATATCTACTACACGCTGTGAACTAAAGGCAAGTATCTGTTCGTGCATAGCCTGCAGAAAGGCGATTGACTCCTTGCGACTATGTAGCTCAAAACGTGATACGATACTCTCGAATGCCTCCAATGGCGATAGGTGTGCTGTATGATGTAACCACGCTTTCTCCTCCTCGCTAAAGGTGTGGTCGAGTGATAAGCCAAGATAGCGGTTATAAACACCTCGCTCAATATCGTTGCTTGGATCGATAGCAAGACGCATTACCGAGGTTACGAACTCGGCAATATCACAGTTCTCTAAGGTTAGGGTAGCTGGGGTTAGAATATTAAAACCAGATAGATTTTTAGAGGTAAATTTCTCGTGCTTATACGCAAATAGAGCATCAGCAACCTTCTTGGCATCAGTATTTCCTCGCACAAGAATAAGGATGTCTCCATAGCGGTAGCCACGCTCAATAGCAGACTCTATAGCATCGATAAATGGAGAGCTAATCGAGGTGCTATCAAAAGCAACAACCTCGGCATAGCCCCTCTTGCCCTCTTTGGCTGGTATCTGCTCATAGTCGCTATATGCGTTGAGCATAATGTTATAAAGCAACTTGTGAGTTGAACTCTCTATCTTATTTTCGCCTAAGGCTTTGGTAAGTGACGAGTTTAAGAAATCGTTATCCTTAGTCACCACCTTGGATATAAGTTCATTGTTGAAGGTTACGACATTCGAAAGACTGCGGTAGTTGTGCTTCAAAGGCTCCACAATGGTGTTTGCTCGACCCAAATCCTCTATGGCATCGTTGTTAAGTAGTCGCCAGTCGCCACCACGCCAACGGTAGATAGACTGCTTGATATCGCCCACAATAAAGACCGAAGACTCGGGATTTGAGGCAAGAGCCTCGCGCAAAAGTGGAAGCATATTGCGCCACTCACGCACCGAAGTATCCTGAAACTCATCAATCATATAGTGGTCGTAGCGACTACCCACCTTCTCATAGATAAACGGTGCGTTGTTGTCATCAATAAACTGCGAGAGGATATCTTTAGTTTTACTAAGTACCATGATATTCTCTGCGTTGCAGATATCGTTGACTCTCTCACGAAGGTCTGCAAGTAGGGCAAAACTGTGATAGTTATCGCGGACAAGCTTTGCGGTGTTTATCCTCTTTATGCCATCGTCGTAGCATAGACATATCTCCTCCAATATAGGTCTCAATACCTCGGAGGCTGTTATCACACTGCCCGAAGCACTCTTGGTGTACCACTCCGATATAGACTCTGCCGCCTTCTTCATTGTAGCCGTTGGAGGCTTTAGCTCGCCCTCGGTATACTTCGCAAACGAGAAGGTGAAGCTTCGAGAGCCACCCTTAAACTCATCAGGAGTAACGCCATATTTGCTCATTACTTTGATAGCTTGTACTCCCAACTCCTTTAACTTCGAGCGATACTTCTCGCCTTCGGCAATAACAGCATTTACCGTATCGCACAACACCTCTTTGCTAAGTTCGGGATTGATGCGTTTAGCTCCATTCTCCTTAAAGAGTTCACTGCCAAGACTCTTTAAATCGCTACGCATATCCCAGCGTGTACCATCATTGATACGCTCCTCAGCAAACTCCAAAAGCCACTTGCGTAGCTGTTTATCATCGGCAATTCTCTCAATAAGGGCATCGGTACTGCGCTCGAGAAGTAGATTAGTATCGAGCTCGATATTGTAATTCAAATCGAGACTAAGTTCCTTGATAAAGGCTCGCAATATACGTTGGAAGAAACGGTCAATAGTGAGGATAGTAAAGCGTGAGAAGTCGTGCAAGATACGAGTACGGGCCCTCTTAGCACCCTCACGTATTTGCGCCTCGCTAAGTCCTAATACTCTCTTAACATCATCCAAATATGAGCTACTATTACCCGATGCTAACGTATGTATTTCGCGCAAGATACGCGACTTCATCTCCTCAGTAGCTTTATTTGTAAAGGTCACTGCGAGAATATTGCGATATCGCTCCGGATGGAGAATTACATCACACATATACTTTAGTGTAAGCTGGTAGGTCTTGCCCGAACCTGCACTCGCACTTAATATCTTGGCGCGCTTCATCGTCTGCATATCTTTTTATAATCACAATAGGTACAGGCTTCCACATCTTCCACCTGCGTGAAGCTAATCTCTGAATCGAAGAGTTCCTCAAATACTCGCGTGAGCTCCTCCTCGAAGCTCTCTCTAATGTCGCTGTACTTGCCAATCTCGCTACCGATCGACTTATCAACAATATATGGCGAATACTCCTTTGATAGCATCTGCGAGGCGAAAAAGAGCGATGGACACGACTCACAGCCACGATCACGGTGCAACATCATCGAGTAGAGTAGGGTCTGGAAGATGTTGGAGATACGCTCGTGTGGTGCGCCACTAAAGAGTGAAGACATACCGTTAAACTCCAAGTGGGGCTTATTACCACTCTTATAATCAATAATTTGAAGTATATCGCCCTTGATTTTATCAATACGGTCAGCGCGACCCGATAAGTTTACCGAACGACCATTTGAGATAGGGTAGCAGCACTCCACAGGATCCTCCAAGCCTACAATTGTAAACTTCTCACGTGAGGTATCGTAGCGCATAATTCCCTCGTAGATATACTTAATGATGATATCCCTCACAAGGAGTGTGTCACCAGAAAACTCCTCGACAGTAGCGCTCTCATTACCCTGGAGTAGGCGGGCAATAGTCTTGTCCACAGCACGAGTTATAATGTTCTTATCGCAGAGCTTGGCAATCTCAGACTTAGCATCCTTAACGCCAACAAGCGGAGTATAAAGATCCTGCATAGTCTCATGGAGAATATTACCGAATGTGAGAGCATCAATCTTGCTCGATATCTCGTCTGGAGTCTTGATATGAGCCACAGTGGCGAAGTAGAACTTCAGTGGGCACTCCACATATCGAAAGAGAGCCGTTGGCGAAAGTGCATGACCACTCTTTGGGGTAAGATAGCGATTCAGTATTGCCATCTCCTTCTCGCCCTTTGCCACGCTTATTGGTTTGGCATCCTCCAACTTAACATCGACACCCACAGAGAACTTCTCAACTGTGTATGGCGATTCGTACTCCAACTGGTAGATGTAACGACTGCGCTCACCAGTGCTCTTCTCATCGGCACGCGAACAGTAGAGCATATCCACCTGTTCAGCACGCTGTATTAGGCGATAGAAGTAATAGGCGTACATCGCCTCATGCTCCTCAGGCGTAGGCATACCATACGCCAAGCGCAATGAGTAGGGGATAAAGGATGGTTGCTCGGTGCGGTTACCTGGGAAGTTGGCATCGGTCATCGAGAGGATTATAACATTCTTGAACTCGATGTTTCGAGTCTCCAAGATACCCATAATCTGCAACCCCTCGATAGGCTCGCCCTCGAATGGAATAGTCACACTCTGCAAGTGGCGACGTAGCAACGAGGTGTAGACCTCGATAGGTGCTTCGATATCGCAATTCTCGAGCGATAGCCCCACCTTGCGTATCTCCTCGTGCACAATATTTAGATACTCGATATGCTCTATAGCAAAATCGCTTTGAGCGTCAAGTAAAGCCGTTAATATCCTGCAAATATATTGAGATAGTTCCCTCCAATTATCATATTTAGAGTTAAATATCGTCCTTAGAAGGCTGTCATTAGCAAACATCGTAGAGTCTACCGATGTGATTCTGTTTGCGGTGATATCCTGCGATAGCTTCAAGCACAACTCTCTACGATTATCCATAATGTATGGATGCGACAGAAGTTCCATAACATCGGCATAGTAGAATTTCGCACCCTCCTCCTTAGCTCTGCTATGCGCCTGAAGGGCAAAGAGTCGCTCTACAAAGGTATAGGCAAGCGTGGTCTTGATAGGGTAACCCATTGTGACATTCACGCTATCTACGGACTCGGGGAGCGAGTGGAGTAGTGGTATTAAAAGGTTCTCGTCGGTAAGAACTATCGCTGTGCGCTTATCCAACTCCTCCTTAGGTATTGCATTAATTATATTCGATATATGCCTAACTTGCACGATGTTAGATGCGCAAGCAGTAGCACGTATCTGCTTCTTTATCCTTGTAAAGTTATCGTGCGAGATATGCTCCGTAGCAGGATATGCCGAGAGGTTGCCACGCATAAAGAGACCCGCCTCGTGGTCGCGGTTGGCAACATAGTAGTCGTCGTAATCCCAGTAGAACTCCGCGCCGTATTCGCTATGTGCAAGGTAGTTAAACAACACTTCCTCACTCTTAGATAAAGCATTAAAACCAGCCAACACGTAGCGTTTAGGAGCGAGACCTATATCCTCGCCACGCTTGATGCGCTCGGCAGTAGCGCGATATATCATACCAGGGTAGCCAATACCCAACTCAAAGAGACGCTCGCGAAACTCCTTGTAAATAGCTGGCAACGAACGCCATACCTTTAGAAAGTAACGTTTCTGCTCTGTAAGCGAGACCTCAGGACCGATGCTACTCCAGAAGCTAAGGATGCGCTCCTGCTCCTTTGTAAGATAACTCACATCAGCCTCAATCTCCTTGATATCCTCGATATTTCTAAGCAACTTATCTGCATCGACAAGATACTTATCTATCATATCAAAGTCGGAGATAAGCATATCACCCCAGAAGTAGAAGCGGTCAAACTCCTCCAAGGTATGGTGTTTCTTGTATATTTTAAAGAGCTCGCTAATAAGTCGTATGCGCTCGCCACGCACCAATCCCGAGCCTCGCTCCATAATCTCATCTATAGTAGACCACGATGCTTGCCATAACGGTCTATCTACAAGACTATTAAGAGCATCATTGAAGAATGCTCTGGCTCGCAACGATGGAAATAGCACCACCAAGCCTGAAAGGTCGTTAGAGTGTCTTCGTAGCAGGGCTTGAGCCAACTCTGCTTGAAAAGTTATCATAATTGTAACTTAATTATTTAGTAAGGGCTATCTCACCGCCGAATGCAGCTACCATAGTGCGTAAAATAATAGGCTGCGAGTAATAGTGTATCTCGCCACCTGTAGAGGTCTTAAGCTCAAGACGCTCCTCGGCACTAACGCGCACCTCAGCATTGTTTGAAGCCGTCACAATAGAAGAGGTCGACTCCAGGCGATGTGCATTGTAGTGTGCAGTAGATACATCTGCTGTATGGTAATGGGTTTGACCCTTTAACTCGATACGGCTTTTACCCGAAGCGTAGACCATAATATCGAGCACATCAACCTCCGCTGTAAAGTTGGCATCTTTAGATATATAGATATCCAAAATCTGTGACTTGAAAACACCTTCAACCGTAGTGTCTGCCTTGGCAATTGAGATATCTGTGAGTGTTGTAAAACCAATAGTAACCTCCGTAACAGCCTTACGTTTAGAGTCAGTACGCTCTCTTACCTTAAGCTTTTTATCCTTAATCTCAAACGAAAACTTTGGATCTTCAGCCCCCTTCGTGTCATAGATAATATATGGTGCTTCGTGCTCCATAATCTTGATAAGCGTAAGCTTCACGGGAGCATCCACATCTAATATATTGAATGGAGCAAGATACTCCTTCTCCTGGGCCGAGAGGGTAGAAAGAGTGAATAGAGATAGTATTACAGCAATAAATTTCTTCATACTTTTATGTATATTAATTTAGTCCATAAAAGTAAGAAAAAATCGTTAACTATGCAAATTGTTTTTACATATTTATCTTAACAAAGGTAGCGCCGCTATCCTTAGCACTCTGTAGACCATATACCGAGTCCTCGAAGATAATGGTCTCAGCAGGTGTTACGCCCACGATATCCATCGCCTTAAGGAAGCAGTCTGGGTATGGTTTAGGACGCTCCACGTCATCGCCAGTAATAATACCATCAACACCATTTAAGATGTTTAAGTGTCGCATTACATTAGTGATGTTATCTATGTGACCTGTAGAGACAATCCACACTTTAACTCCTAAATTTCGCATCATCTGACACCAGCTCCAAAGAGACTCGTTTAGGCGTATAGTCTGGAAGTGGTTAGGATATAGTTCTATCTTTCGACGACGTACATCATGTATCTCCTCGTCGCTACTAAGACCGACACTCCGCATAAACTCAATACAGCGCATACCGAAGTACTTTTCCAAATACTCCTGCTTATCTATCGAGATCCCTACCTCGGCTAATGCCTCGATGTAAGCCCCAGCATTAGCATCTTTGGTATCGACTAAAGTGCCGTCGAAGTCAAGTAGAATTAACTTTAGTTGAGCCATACTAATCAAATGATTGCATACTTGATAGAGCAATGCGAATTATACGCTGATACTCCCCGGGAGTAAGCTCCAAGAAGAAGTAGTGAACAGGATCTACACGAGTATCTCTGTAGCGCACTTCATAGTGAAGGTGTGGCACAAACGAGAGGCCGCTATTGCCTGAGAGAGCGATGATATCACCACGCTTTACCTTCTGCCCTTTAGTGACACGGATATCGAGCAGGTGACTATAGGATGTTTCGTAGCCATTTCCGTGGCTTATAACAATAGCTTTTCCGTGCGAGGAGTTCTTCTCCGTAAGAGATTTAACTTCGCCATCAGCAGTAGCGAATACTGCCGTGCCCTCTGGGACTAAGTAATCAACGCCATGGTGCTCACGCATAGTACGATGAAATGGGTTAATTAAAGGCTTTTTACCTGCTGCAAGAAGGGTTAACTGTCTGTTATTGACAGGTTGAATTGCTGGCACGCAATCAATTGACAGAAAGCCCATTGACACATTTTGTTTCATCTCTTCGCTTGACTTAAGCACCATATCCTCCTTTTTTAGAGCACTTTCCATACGACTATCTAACATCGCCAATAGCTCATCATTCTCCATGTGCGCAAGTTGCTCATGAAGTGCAATACGCTCATTCTCAAGATCAGCACTTAGGTCGTATGGATTGGACTCAAAGAGCTTGCGAAAGACATTCTCATCACGATCAACAACGTTATCTATAATATTTGAGAGCGAATCGTAACGCTCCGACATCACGGCGTACTCCCTCTTTAGTACATCGGTAGAGTGGCGCAGCTTATACTCTGCGGGCATATCCACCGTGTGAGCCAAGACTATCCACCAAAACGTCACAAGGCTTACCCATACGAAGAAACGTATCGCCGATGGGAAGAAGCGGCGTTGACTGATATTTAAATAAAACCTATGTATCTTACGTCTCATATAATCACTTATTTGTAGATGATATCTCAAGTTGCTGCATTAGCTCAAGGTATGCCTCAGGCGACATATCCTTGTTGAAGTAGTGAATAGGGTTAACCGTCTGGTTTCTAAAACGCACTTCATAATGCAAATGAGGACCAGAAGAGACACCCGTGTTACCTACAGCAGCTATCACTTGGCCACGTGTAACACTATCACCCACAGATACATACATTTCGGTAAGATGTCCGTATCGCGTCTTATATCCAAAGCCATGGTTTAACTCGACAAGATTGCCGTAACCTCGCTGCCAACCAGCATACGTAACTACTGCATTGCCAGTAGCATAGACAATGGTACCTATAGGAGCTGCAAGGTCAATACCCTCGTGCATACGCCAAGTACCATAACGTGGATGCATACGCATACCATATAGGCTACTTACTGAACGAAGTTTAGTGCGGTCAATAGGCCATATTGCGGGAATTACCAGAGAGAACTCCTCCTTGTTTTCTGCCAAGTCCTGAGTATCATCCAACGCTCGCGATGCGTAGTATGTCTTGCGCGTCAAACCATCTAACATACGCCAACCACGCGTTACCACATCGCCATACTCAACACCTTCAAACTCTGCATACTTAGAGTCATTATACTCCAAATATACTTTAGGTATATCAAGCGTATCAATACCAAGCAGTGGGCGATAGACAAACTGGTCGCGATGCTTGATATCTGCGAGGGTATGCTCCGCCGAGCCAATCTTCTCAAGGAGGATATTATACTCCTTCAAGATATGATGATTTTCACGGTGAATCTGATTCTTCTTGGGAGTATCGTAGTAAGTAGATACCACAAGCTGACTCACCGCAGCTATAACCAACGCCATAAAGAGGCGAAAGAGTATTCTATAGCCACGTTTCCACTTCTGGATATTCATTATTTTGCGGTTGGCTTCTGCACCCTTCATCGTTAAAAATAAAAAATATTAAAAATATCACATTTAACGATGCAAAATTAAAGTAAATTGTGTAATTTTGCAACCGCTATAAAATATAGGTATAAAATAAAATTTAATATATATGGAATCAAGCAAAGCAAGACAGGCCTTTTTAGACTTTTTCAAAGGCAAGGAGCACGAGATTGTTGCATCGGCTCCGATGGTCGTAAAGAACGACCCAACACTTATGTTTACCAATGCTGGTATGAATCAGTTTAAGGATATCTTCCTTGGCAACGCACCTCGCAAGTGGCCTCGCGTGGCAGATACTCAGAAGTGTTTGCGCGTATCAGGTAAGCACAACGACTTGGAGGAGGTAGGTCACGATACTTACCATCACACAATGTTCGAGATGCTTGGTAACTGGTCGTATGGCGACTACTTCAAGAAGGAGGCTATCGACTGGGCATGGGAGCTACTTACCGAGGTTTATAAGCTCGACAAGAGTCGTATGTATGCTACCGTATTTGAGGGTAGCGAGGAGGATGGTGTAGCCTTCGATCAGGAGGCGTACGACTACTGGAAGCAGTATCTTCCAGAGGATCATATCATCCGTGGTAACAAGAAGGATAACTTCTGGGAGATGGGTGAGACTGGTCCTTGTTGTCCATGTAGTGAGATTCACTTCGATCTACGCGACGACGAGGAGGTTGCTAAGATCCCTGGTAGGGAGATGGTTAACATGAGCCACCCACAGGTTATCGAGATATGGAACCTTGTGTTTATGCAGTACAACCGCAAGGCTAACGGCTCGTTGGAGGCATTGCCAGCGAAGAATGTTGATACAGGTATGGGCTTCGAGCGCCTATGTATGATTCTTCAGGGCAAGAAGTCGAACTACGATACAGACATCTTCCAGCCAACAATTTCTCGTATCGCTGCGCTTTCGGGTAAGGAGTATGGCAAGGATGAGATGGCGGATGGGGCTATGCGCGTAATCGCCGACCACCTTCGTGCTATATCGTTCTCTATCGCTGACGGTCAGCTTCCTGCAAATGCTAAGGCAGGTTATGTTATCCGTCGCATCTTGCGCCGTGCAGTGCGTTATGGTTACACATACCTCGGCTTCACTCAGCCATTTATCTGCAAGTTGGTTGATGGTCTTGTAAAGCAGATGGGGCACCAGTTCCCAGAGCTTGTAGCTCAGCAGACTCTTATCGAGCGCGTTATCGAGGAGGAGGAGAACTCATTCCTTCGCACCCTCGCAACAGGTATCAACCTTTTGGAGGGCGTTATTAAGAGATCAACAGACGGCAAGATCTCGGGCAAAGATGCCTTTGTATTGTACGACACATACGGTTTCCCTATCGACCTTACTGAGCTTATCGCTAAGGAGCAGGGCGTAACGGTAGATATTGAGGAGTTCGAGAAGGAGCTTCAGGTGCAGAAGGAGCGCTCACGCAACGCAGCATCGCAGGATATCGATGATTGGCAGGAGGTTATGGCAATCTCTGAGAGCGAGTTTATCGGCTACGACAACCTTGAGGCAAACATCCGCATTGCCCGCTACCGCCGTGTTAAGAGCAAGAATAACGAGGTATATCAACTTGTATTCGACCAGACTCCATTCTATGGTAACTCTGGTGGTCAGATTGGTGATATCGGTTATATCGAGAGTGCAAACGAGAAGATTGAGATTATCGCTACCGAGAAGGAGAATGGTCTTATTATCCACATCGCTAAGCGCCTACCTGAGAGCACTACATCAGAGTTCCGCGCTGTGGTAAATGCTGAAGCTCGTCAGCAGGCAGCTAACAACCACACCGCAACTCACCTTGTAGACTACGCATTGCGCACCGTTCTTGGCACACATGTTGAGCAGAAGGGTTCTATGGTTACACCTCAGGGTCTACGTTTCGACTTTTCACACTTCCAGAAGGTTACTACCGAGGAGATTCGCGAGGTTGAGCGCCTTGTAAACCGTCTTGTACGCTCGAACTATCCTCTTATCGAGAACCGCGAGGCAACAATGGCTGAGGCTGAGGCTGCTGGTGCAATTATGCTCTTTGGGGAGAAGTATGGTGACAAGGTACGTATGGTAACCTTTGGCCCTTCAACCGAGCTTTGTGGTGGTACTCACACATCGGCTACAGGCACTATTGGTATGTTTAAGATTGTATCTGAGAGCGCAATCTCAGCTGGTGTACGCCGTATCGAGGCTGTTACTGGCGAGGTTGCAGAGGCTATGGTTTACGAGGCTCAGGATACTATCTCGTCTATCGAGCAGATTGTGCGTAGTCCTAAACTTGTGCAGGCTGTGGAGAAGGTTATGGAGAACAACGCTACCCTTAACCGTGAGGTAGAGGAGATGCGTAAGGAGAAGGTTGTGGCTTTGGCTCAGACTATCGCTGCGGAGGCTAAGGATACTAACGGCATTAAGCTTGTTAAGCTTACTACAAACTACTCTGGCGAGGTGTTGAAGGATTTGGCATTCGCTATCCGTCAGCGTGTTGCAGAGCGTTTGGTAATGGTTGTAGGCAACGTATTCGAGGGCAAGCCAACGCTTACCGTAATGCTTTCGGACGATATGGTTGCTATGGGTGCTGATGCAGGTGCTACCGTTCGCGAGGCCGCGAAGTTGATGAACGGTGGTGGCGGTGGTCAGAAGCACTACGCTACCGCTGGTGGTAAGAATGTAGATGGTGTAGAGGCTGCTATGGAGAAGGCTATCGAGATGATTCTATCAAACGTGAAGTAAGAAATAAAATAACAATATATAAGAAGTTATGAATAAGAGAGTTTTGTTGATGATATTGGATGGTTGGGGTAATGGCGACAAGAGCAAGTCGGATGTTATCTACTCAACCAACCCTGAGTATATTAACGCGATGACAGCTCAGTACCCACACGCAAAGCTTAAGACCGATGGTGAGAACGTTGGTTTGCCAGAGGGTCAGATGGGTAACTCTGAGGTGGGCCACCTAAATATCGGTGCTGGTCGTGTGGTATATCAGGATCTTGTGAAGATTAACCGCGCTTGCCGCGATAACTCTATCCTTGAGAATAAGGAGGTTGTTGCAGCCTTCGAGTATGCTAAGGCTAACGGCGTAAATGTACACTTTATGGGTCTAGTATCAGACGGTGGTGTACACTCATCATTGGAACACCTTTTTAAGCTATGCGATATTGCTAAACACTACAACATTGAGAATACCTATATTCACTGCTTTATGGATGGTCGCGATACCGATCCTCGCAGTGGTAAGGGCTTCATCGCAGCTTTGGAGGAGCACACTGCAAAATCTACTGGTAAGATTGCATCTATCATCGGTCGCTACTACGCTATGGACCGCGATAAGCGTTGGGAGCGTGTTAAGATTGCCTACGACCAGCTTGTAAATGGCGTTGGTGAGAAGGCTACAAATATGGTAGAGGCTGTGGAGAAGTCTTACGCTGAGGGTGTTACCGATGAGTTTATTAAGCCTATCGTAAATGTTGATGCTGAGGGCAATGCTATCGGCACAATCAAGCCTAACGACGTGGTTATCTTCTTCAACTACCGTAACGACCGCGCTAAGGAGCTCACTATCGTGCTTACACAGGAGGATATGGAGGCAGAGGGTATGCACACTATGCCTTTGTACTACTGCTGTATGACTCCATACGATGCTAAGTTCCAGGGTTTACACATCTTGTTCGATAAGGAGAATGTAGCAAACACGATTGGTGAGTATATCGCTGCGCAGGGTCTTAACCAGTTGCGTATTGCCGAGACTGAAAAGTACGCACACGTAACATTCTTCCTTAACGGTGGTCGCGAGGAGAAGTTCGAGAACGAGGAGCGCATCTTGGTTGCATCGCCTAAGGTTGCTACATACGACCTCCAGCCAGAGATGTCTGCATACGAGGTTAAGGATAAGTTGGTAGAGGCTCTTGGCGAGCAGAAGTACGACTTTATCTGCCTAAACTTCGCTAATGGCGATATGGTTGGTCACACTGGCGTGTACGAGGCTATCGAGAAGGCTGTAAAGGCCGTAGATGAGTGCGTTAAGGATGTTGTAGAGGCAGCAAAGGCTAACGGCTACGAGGTTGTTCAGATTGCCGACCACGGTAACGCTGACAACGCTGTAAATGCTGACGGCACACCTAACACAGCTCACTCACTTAACCCTGTACCTATCGTAGTAGTATCAGATAGAGTTAAGAGCGTGAAGAATGGTATCCTTGCCGACGTGGCACCTACCGTTCTCGACCTTATGGGTCTCGCTAAGCCTGCCGAGATGACTGGTGAGTCGTTGGTGGAGCTTAAGTAAATCGAACAAACAACAAGCACAAGGCGCATCCCGATTGGATGCGCTTTTGTTTTATGAGAGGGTAGAGATCGAAAGGGTGGTTTGTTTATGTATTCCTTATGTGTTTGAACGAATGAACAAAACAAAGAGAGTCTCATAGGAAATATTATCGAGAAACAAACAGAGACGAAAGGGGGACTTTTTGTGACACATCTGGTTTTGTGACTGCGGGACAGGGATAAATTGCTATTTTATGCGATGTTACTATATTTTTCAAGGATTAAATGGCAAAAATTTTTAGACCACAGATTTTTGTGGTATATTTGCAATGTTAAATGGATAGGTCGGAAAAAATAAAAGGGTTATCCGCGTGCCGAATAACCCTTTGAGTGACTCCGAAAGGATTCGAACCTTCATCGTAAGAACCGGAATCTTAAATTCTATCCATTGAACTACGGAGCCGCGATGCAAAGATATGATATTTTTTTTGAAAAATCTCATCCTTGCTATGTTATGCAGATAATGTAAAACGATATGACAAATAAATTTGATAACTGGTCGAGATTGCTTAAGGTTATTGAGCGCTTTGGAAAGTCGATTAATAGCTTTGCTGTGAAGATTGGACTAAACCGAGCAGAGAACCTATATCATATACGCAAGGGGAATTATGGTATTTCCGATGACTTGGCGGATAGAATCCTTAAGTTCGATCCCGAGATCGATAGAACATGGCTCATGTCGGGCGTCGGAAGTATGCTCAAAAGCGATGTTATCGATGATGATGAAATTCCATTCTACCTCGATGAGATGGAGACGGTACTTCCAAACCTATCGAAGTTGAAGCCTATGAGCTATGTGACAATGCCATATAAGACTCATTGCGATATTGTGGTGCGTACTTTTTCGAAGCCGATGAGTGAGCCTATTTGCGCGACACAAGATCTCTTCCTTAAGCGCGCTACAGTGGATGAGGTGGTGCAGGGCAATGAGTACGTGTTGATTTTAGACCGTCCAACCGACAACGTTATATGGCGTAGAGTGCGCTGGGTGGCTAAGAATAGTGATAGGTGGCGTTTGGTGGCACGCAACAGAGATGAATTCGAAGATATCTTTATTGACCGCAACGAGGTGAAAGAGGCATGGCGCGTAATTGCTCGTCTATCAGTGCTTGAGAGTTAGAAAGATAGAAAATATATTTGAATAAAAGATTGATATGGAAATTTTATCTACAGTATGGAATTGGGATCCGACGTTTATAACGATCGGTGGTATGGATATTCGATGGTACGGTCTTATGTGGGCTGTGGCAATTCTTGTTGCTGAGCGCTTGTGTAACTACATGTTTAGTCGCGAGGGTTTACCTCCACGTACATTGGAGTCGGCATTTATTTGGATTGTACTTGGCACATTCATCGGTGCTCGTGTAGGTCACTGCTTGTTCTATGAGCCTGCAACCTATCTTGCAGAGCCTTGGCGTATTATTACAGATATACGTAATGGCGGTATGGCGAGCCACGGTGCTACTATCGGTATTATCTTTGGCGTATGGATGTTTACAAAACGTAACCATCTTCCCTTTTTGTGGGGCTTTGATAGAATCGGTGTTGTCGCGCCTCTTAGTGGTGCGTTGATACGTATCGGTAACCTCTTCAACTCGGAGATTGTAGGCAAGGTTACTGGCTCGGATTTTGGTTTTAAATTCGTGTATCACGATGCGCGTGAGACGTGGCGAGCAACTGGTGGTGATGTGCCTGCAGAGGTTATCGAGCAGATACCTGCTCGATATCCTGCACAGCTTTATGAGGCGATATGTTATTTATTGATATTCATCGCGTTGATGTGGTTGTATCGTCGTAAGGATTTGGGCCGTCGCCGTCCTGGTGTGCTTATTGGTGCAAGTTTGATTTGTATCTTTGTATCTCGATTCTTTATCGAGTTTATCAAGGAGCGCCAGGTTGACTTCGAGAGCGGTATGGCACTTGATATGGGTCAATGGCTAAGTATTCCATTTATTATCATCGGTATATTCTTGGTTGTTCGTGCATACCTTCGTCCTGAGGAGACTGATTTGAATGCTGTAGTGGCGCACGCAAATAGAGAGTATGCCAAGGAGGATAAAAAGAAGGGAAAGAAGAAGTAGTGTATGGTCAACGAGGTAAACAAACTGATATATAATACCCTTATTAAGTATCACACACTTCATCTTCCCGATGTGGGAACTATCAGCGTGGTGCGACATTCGGCGGTTTTAAGCTCAAAAAACGAGCTTCTACCACCGCGATTTGCGGTAGAATATTCTTTAGATAATAATGCTAAATCCTTGATCGATATCATATCAAAAGATATTGATGTGGATCAAGCACGTGCTGAGGAGATATATTCTCGATGGGTGGATAAGGCGCGAGAGGGTAGCGTGGTCGTAATTGATAGGGTCGGCACGCTCCGCGATAAGAGTTTTACTGCCAATAGGGAGTTTGTGGATGCACTAAATGGCTATAGTCAGCCATTGCGCGTAACACATCGCAAGAGCTATGCTCCTCTATATATCGTTCTCGCTATTATGTTTATCAGTGCGCTCGGTTACGGATGTTGGTGGTATATAAATACGAAGTCTGCAGATGATATAGTTGTCGAGGATGAGATTATATCGCCAGTAGAAAACCCTTTAGTTGTCGATATTGAAAATCCTGAAATCGAAATAGTTGACGAAGTAAATGATACTACTGAGATTGTAGAAGAACCAGAGGTGGTCAAGGAGGTAGTATCTGATTGGCGTACACGCGATGATATTCGTCATAGGGTAGTTGTAGGCAGCTATTCAACGATCGAAAATGCTGAGCGTGCAATATCTGATATTGTAAAGCGTTTACCATACATACAGTGTGACTGTTTTATGCTTGGAAGTATGTATGCCGTTGCGGTCTTTGGAAGCTCCGACATGGAGGAGTGTCAGGAGTTTAAGCGCACTCATACTAAGGAGTTTGCGCAGTCGTGGGTGCACACACCAAAGAAGTTTAGATAGAATGATATATGTGGTTGGCTAAGAGATTAATAAACATAGTGGACGCTCTATATATTAAGCCTTTGCACGGCTTAGTATCGCGCAACCTCTTTGGCTATGGTCTCTGCGGTGCGGTGAATATGTCGCTCGATATATTGTGGTACTACCTTGTGTATCACTATCTCGTATGCGAAAGGTTTGTTGATATGGGTTTTGTGGTTATCTCACCACATATCCTGTCGCTATTTATCGTCTTTCCAATCACCTTCTTTACAGGCTTTTGGCTCAATCGTAATGTAGCTTTTAGGGTCACTACGACAAACTCTAATAAACAACTAATAACCTATGCACTAACGGTTGTAGGATCAATTTTGATAAACTACGCATGCATGAAGTTGTTTGTCGAGGTGTGCTCGATATGGCCAACACCTTCGAAGATGCTAACAACTGTAGTATCAGTATATTATAGTTATCTAATGGCGAGACATATAACCTTTGCACCCAACTCAAAAGCGACTGACTGATGAAGAAGTTACTTATAATATTACTTTTGTTATCGTTGGCGCTTGCTGGTTACGCCTATTATGGATATAGAACCAAGGTGACTCGATATGACTTGCCGAATGGTGAGCTAAAATGGTCCAACGTTAAACCTGAGAACGCTAAGATGTGCCTACCTGCAGCATTTACCGATACAAATAATCACATCATTGGCGCATACCGCATTGACGGCAAGACCTACGGCTCCAATGGTTCACGAATGGGTAAGGTGTCGTTGAAAAACGACAGCTTTGTTGTGACTTATAATTGGCGTAGTGATAATGGCTTTCAACAACACGTGCTCGTATTGGACTCAAAGCCTAAGAGATTTAACAAGGATACGCATAGACATACCAGACGCGCTCTGTGTAAGAAGGATGGCAAGGCTTTTATCTTGCAGTCGAACTATCCGATGACTATGACAACCTTTGCCAATTACTGCAGTAGACACTGCGATAATGCGGTCTACTTAGATATGGGTGAATATGGCTACGGCTACATTCAATCAGGGTTATTTAAGCGACCTCTGTATATCTGGGGCGTGTTCACTAAGAATAAACAGACAAACTGGCTATATATAGAATAGGTATGATTTATATCTAAGTCCCAAGATAATTTAACATAATGTACATTATACGACAAATATAGGAAGGACAATAAAAGAAGGGTATTATGGAGGTAACATTGATAATTATTGCGTTGGTTGCAGGTATTGTTGGTTTGATTGGCGTTATTGTACCTGTACTGCCTGGTACGCTGCTTTCTTATGCGGGTTTGGTGTGTATGTACTTTGTTGAAGGTTCTACGGTTACTTCAACGCAGCTTATCGTGTGCGGAATAATCTCTGTTATAGTTGTTGCATTAGATTATTTCTTACCTGGATACTTCACTAAGCTATTTGGCGGTAGCAAGGCTGGTGTTACTGGTGCTACTATAGGTACTTTTGCTGGCATGTTCTTCGGCTTAGTGGGAATTATTTTCGGTCCCTTTATTGGTGCTGTAATTGGTGAGATGGCTGGCGCTAAAGCGAGCTTTGACAAGGCTTTAAGCGTTGGACTGGGCTCGTTTTTATCCTTCTTGGTTGGCTCAGGTGTAAAGCTTGTCGTAGGTGTCTACATTATGTATCAAATAGTTAAATCCTGCATCTTTGTGGTCTTTTAACCTCTTAAAAGTCAAGAAGTTTATACTTAGAACGCACATTGCTCATAGACATTATATCCTCAAAATGCCACCATTCGCATCGGAACGGGTATAGCTTTGCGCTGTGCATAACGTCTATAAGTAAGATGCGGTTGTTGGCTGCTGAACGGCTAATGATGCCTTTAGATACTAAGCCCTCCATATATTTGCGATAGACATCAACTGTGCGGGTTGAAGAATCGCTTGTGTCTGGTGTCCCCTTAACAGATGCCGCGTCAGTAAAGTCGTCAAAGCCAGCACCCATATCCAAAGGTTTACCATCTAATGTTGCTATTGTGAGGTCTACTGCAACACCGTAATTGTGGCGACCACCCTTCGTGCCACTTGCTACAAATCGCTCCAACTCAGTACCTTCAACCACCTTACGCATAGTTCTTTGCGTGCTTATTGGTCGTGCGGCATCATATATAAGAAGCGTATAGTTTGGGTGTCGCTGTTTTAATATTTTTTGAGCAGCAGCTACCCTACATGCAAACTCCTTTTCGAGGTATGCACACTCTAAGTCACCATACATATCCACGCCCACAAAGTTGTCATTTGATGAGTACTTTAGGTCTACCAAAATATCGGGTGCAAGATCTTGGATATTGACCATACCGTAGGCGCGCATTAGTGAGTCTAAGTTCTTGCTCTGCGCCTCAGCATTAGCGAGTGGAAATAGTAAGAAAAGAGAAGCAACCAGCAATTTTATAAAAAGTCTGCTGGTTGTTATAGGACTATTGTTATACTTCATTACTAATTACTTATCAAGATATACCTCCATCAATTTTGCGCTACCCTCAAGTGTGATATTACCCACCTCTGCAGGGATCAGTATCACCTCACCCTCCTCAAGATTCTCCTCCTGACCATCGGCAATAATGCGTGCAGAGCCATTGAGAGCAATGTAGATTACAAACGAATCGAGCATAGAGCGATCCAACTCCTTCACACCATTTACATTATGAAGCGACATAGTGAAGTAGTTGCAATCAATGACCTTTGCCTCGCCAACCCTCTCCAAGTCGTACTTGCGGTGCAGAAGTTCTGCATCTGCCTCGAAATCAATAGCATCTACAGCAAGAGAGGTGTGTAGCTCTCTACCCTTTCCGTTGGCATCTACTCTATCCCAATCATATATTCTATATGTCACATCAGAGGTCTGTTGTACCTCCACAACCTCGATGCCAGCTCCAAGTGCGTGGACTGTTCCTGCAGGGATGAAGAATACATCACCAGGCTTTACTGGTACACGGTTTAGCAGTGGCTCGAGACGCGACTCTGAGACAGCTGCGATATACTCCTCGCGAGTGATATTTAAATCCTTAAAGCCCAAATAGATTGCTGCACCAGGCTTACAATCAACAATATACCACGCCTCAGTCTTACCAAAGCTATTGTGACGCTCCTCCGCAAGTATATCATCGGGGTGTACTTGTACTGAGAGCTTGTCGTTGCAATCGAGATACTTGATTAGCAATGGAAATTCGAGACCGTAGCGCTCAAAGTTCTTCTCGCCCACAAGCTCACCCATGTAGACCTCGATAATCTCCTCGAGGTTGTTACCCTTAAGGAAGCCATTTGCTACAACGGAGATATCACCCTTCACAGATGAGAGGTCCCAACTTTCGCCATATAGCTTATCTTTAGCAAGGCGTGCAGCAGCCTTACCCTTCTTCTTCAGTATTGCTTGACCACCCCAAATACGTTCTTTGATACGTGGCTTAAATTTAATAGGATAGAGCATATTATCTCAATTAAAATAGAGTTTCTACATAGTTAACCACATCGTCAATAGTTGCGTTCAACGCGAAGGTCTTGACGGGCTTAAGATAGAACAACTCGCGATTCTTCTTTGCTGCTTCTTCGCCAGCGCCAGTGATATTTAGCATGATGCATGCATCCTTGTCGATTGCGCCACTCTCGACCATCTTAATAAGTGATGCGAGTGCTACTGCTGGTGCTGGGTGAATATCGATGCCCTCCAAATCCTTAAATAGTTTGCCTGCACGGCGTGCCTGAGCATTAGTTGCGACTACAACATCACCATTTGTGGCTTTAAGTGCGTCATACAAACCGCCCGCAAAAGTATATGGAGGTCTGCGATTTGATAACACCTTGGCATCTATAAGCTCGGCATCGCGACGTGCCTTCTTCATATCGTATGGTAACATCTCGCGTGAATCTGTGCGCCAAGCATCGAAGATAGGTACAAATGGTGCGTTCTGCGATACAATCAACTTCATAACGTTATCTCCGTAGCGACCATCCTCTATAAGACGCATATTTGCCTCCCATGCAGCAATGGCACCAGTGCCACTACCTACAGCCTGGAAATAGTAATCTGGAATACGACCAATTGTGGTTACAGCAGATAAAACAGTCGTACCCATACCGTCACGACGAGCGATATTCTTGGCCCCGCCCTCAGCGTAGTACTTGTGAGATTTAAGCACCATATTGCCAAGGTTGATAGCATCGAAATAGTCACCACCCTTCTCGCAAGCAATAAGTTTTACGCAGTCATTAATTGGCTCGGTAAACCACAGAGCGTCAAGGTTATCAGCTGGCACAGCAAGAAGTAGCTTGATGTTGTTATCAGAGCATACGCGAGCAAAAGCGCGGGCAGTATTACCTGCAGATGCTACAACCAAAACGCGCTCCTCTCTTTCGTCCATACGTGCACATACACTATATGCCTCAGTCTCCTTGAACGAGCAAGTGGTCATCTTTACACCGTGGCGAGGTGCATAGCCACTGAGTGTAATCCATAGGTTTGATAGCCCAAGGTGCTTAGCCAATGCCTCGCTCTTATATGTGATGGGTGCTGATGAACCGTTAAGGATTCGCTTTACTGGTAGCCAGTCGCAGAATTTGTAAAATCCGTAGTCATCCTCCTTGAGGTTTAGCTGTTTAGTAGCGTAGTTCGCGCGCACCAACGATGCTGTTTTGCACTCAGGGTCGTCTAACATCCAGCCAGTATCGTCGAATTCGCGACCTGTGGCGATACACTGCAATGTGTATTTTGTGGGCTTAAAGTTTTCCATTTACCTAATTCTATAATACAATGTGCAAATGTAATCAAAATTACCGATATTACAAAAGAGTGCGAAATGTTTGATAATGGAAATTTTTTGCTACCTTTGTACAATACTTACGATTGTAACTGAAAATCAAATTAATTTTAACTAAATATGAAAAAGTCTATTATTTGGATTATTGCATCTCTGCTCGTAGTAGGAGGTGTAGGTATGGTTGCGGCATTTATGCTAACTTCTAAGAATGATGCCGAGAAGAAAGAGGCAGCACAAGCGGCCGAGGAGCTACCATTGGTGGCATACGTAAACTTTGCTCAGCTCGCTGAGAAGGGTGCTTTTGATGAGTTTATTACGGCTGATGATCGCAGCCTTATTGCGTCAGTGTTGTCATCTGATATAGATGGCAAGAGGGAGGCTAAGCAGCTAAAGGAAATCATTAAAGATTTTGATGCTATGGGTATTGATACTCAGGCGCCTGTATACTGTTATATGGCAGAAGACTTCACCGGTATGGTATTTGTTGCAAACATCTCTGATGCAGAGCGTGTAGATAGCACTGTATCGCTTATATCATATCTTCTTGAGGAGGAGGGCGAGAATGCTCTCGATCTTCGCACAAAGGGTGATACTCGCACAATTGAGGGCTATGATTTTTCTGTTGCATACAATAACGATCTCTTTGCTTTGGCTTTTGGTGAGGAGGATAGACATTTTACCCTTGCTAAGCAGGCTGTAAAACAATCACAGATAGATTTGTCGATGTTTGGCGAGAGCGATATTGCAGTATCGGCAAATATTGAAAAGTGCCTTGATTTTGTCAGAATGCAGTTGGATGATCAGAAGATGAATTTGGAGGAGTGGTACAACGAGGATTATATCGATTATGATGAGTATTCCGCTGATGTTGAGTCATTGTTGGAGGCTGAGGCTATGTTGGATGAGTGTTCAAAGTATTTTGATGCGAATGCGAGCATTATGCTCTCTTTGACTTTTGATGCAGGTCGTATGACAATTGCTTACAATAGCAATGGCATTGACCTCAGTGAGTATAACAATATCGCTAAGCCAGCAAATATGGATCATTTGTCATACCTCTCAAAGGATGCATGCGCTGTAATGGCTATGGGTGTAAATGGTCCTGCTTGGTCTGAGTTTATCTCTAACTATTTGACAAATGATATGCTAAGAAGTCTTGGTATTAGCTCTACTTCTGAGGTTAGAATGGCAATGTCAATTGCTACTGATGCACTTGAGACTATTGATGGCGGCATTACTATTGCAGTCGACGATATTGATGGCGAACTTGTGGAGGAGTACGACTATTACTGGGAAGAGTATAATGTAGAGCCTTCATTTAATAGTGTTGATGCCTTGCTTGTAGCAGATGTTACCGACACATATATTATTGCTAATATCGCTCAGTTTGCAGGTGATTATATGGATAGAGTCGATTCAAGACACTATTCACTAAGCTGGATGGATAACGAACTTATGATGGGTCAGGATGATGATTTGTTCTATGTGGGTGTTAATATGACTCCAACAGAGAAGAACTCATCTGCATTGGATGCAAAGTGGGCAAAGGATATCAAGGGTGCTACAAGCTATGCAGTACTAAATGTTGATGCTCTTATGGCAACGAAGTTTGTTATGGCATTGGACGACTATTTTTTGATGGATTATGATCCAGATTACGATATGTTCCGCGAGGCAGTGGGTATGCTTAGCTATATCTACATGAAATCAAATGATTACGAGTCTTATGAGTTCGTTGTTGTATTTGATGATAAGAAGACTAATGCTCTTAAGCAGATTAACAACTTTGTTTTGCCAGCATTGATTGACGAGGTTGCTAACTCGTTGTATTAGTCCTATGGATAGAATCACGCTTAGTGGCGTTGTCCCTGAGATATTTGCATCTCGTTGTGATTTAACGTCGGATGTCTGGCTTCGTGAGATTAGTTTCGAGCGAGGCAAGAGCTATCTTGTGCGCGCAGAGTCGGGTACGGGTAAGTCCTCGCTGTGTAGCTATATCTATGGTCAGAGAGGCGACTATCGTGGCGCGATACTCTTTGATAATGAGGATGTTCGTGACTATAATAGTCGCCGCTGGAGCGATATTCGTCAGAATAACATAAGTATTCTATTCCAGGAACTACGACTCTTTGGTGAGTTGACAGCATTGGAGAATGTTTGGATTAAAAACTCGATTACCAATTTTAAGAGTCGGGCGGAGATAATTGCTCTATTCGAGGAGTTGGGGATTGCTGAGAAGTTAGATATCCGCACTGATCGTCTATCGTTCGGACAGCAGCAGCGCGTGGCATTGATTCGAGCTCTGTGTCAGCCGTTTAGCTTCTTGTTCCTTGATGAGCCAATCTCTCACCTCGATGATAAGAATAGCGATATTATGCGTGACGTTATACTTCGTGAGGCAGATAAGCAAGGTGCTGGCGTGATAGCAACATCTATTGGTAAACACATGAATATCGACTACGATCTATGCCTAAATCTATGACCTTGATTTGGAGATTATTGCGAAAGCATATTAGTCTCTTTGAGTTGACTATCTTCTTTGTAGTCAATCTTATAGGTATGACTGTTATCGTAGGCGGAGTACAGCTATACAGTGATGTTAAGCCAGTGCTATCGGGCGAGAATCGACTCATTGGTAACGATTACATGGTTATTACTCGCCCTGTAGAGCGTATTGGTGGCGAAGGAAAGCGTTTTTCGGCTGATGATATCTCGGATCTTAAAGCGCAGGAGTTCGTTGCAGATGTCGGTACGTTTACCTCGTCACAGTTTGAGGTCTATGGCTCAATAGTGTTTGGCGGTAGAAAGCTCTCGACGATGCTATTCTTTGAGTCTGTGCCCGATGATTTTATCGATGTCATACCTAATGATTGGGGATATGTTAAAGGCGATACGTATGTGCCTATCATATTGCCTCGCAATTATTTAAATCTATACAACTTCGGTTTTAGTTCAACTCAGCAGCTGCCACAAATCACGGAGGATGTTATCAAATGTGTAGAGCTAAACATTGCATTACGTGGTAACGGCTTATTGGAGAATTTCACTGGTTATGTCGCAGGCTTCTCGGATCGTATTAATACTATTCTTGTTCCAGAGAAGTTTATGCTGTGGGCGAATGAACGATATGGCGAGGGCGAAATGACGGAGGCGACGCGCCTAATTATAGAGGTTGAGGATCCTACCGATCCCCAGTTGAGTGCCTATATCAAGGCTAATGGCTACGAGATTGAGAATAAGCCTTCGGAGAGTAGTAAGGCTATGTATATACTTAAAGTCTGTGTTGTGATAATTGTGTGTATCGGTGTGGTATTTAGCCTATTATCAATCATTATTCTCACACTAAGTATCTACTTACTATTGCAGAAGAATATCGCCAAACTCGAGAACTTGGTACTTATAGGTTACACTCCTACGCGTGTGGCACTCCCCTACAACCTACTTACCGTAGCACTTAATCTCTCGATTTGGATCATTAGTTCTGTGGTAGTTATTATCTCACAGCGACTCTATATCGATTATATCTCGCAGATGGCTGGTTGCGAATTGAGTGCTTCGCCTATGGTGGCGATTGTGGTCGGAGCGTTGTTCACTGCGCTTATAATTGCCTTTAATTTCTTTATTATCAATCGTAAAATCAGAGAGATATCTCGTAAACGATGATTCGCAGGGCGACAACGGCTGATGTAGCAGATATACTGAGCATCGTTGCGGATGCTCAATTATCGTTGCGTGAGCTGGGTATCGATCAGTGGCAAGTGGCTACCCCTCTCAATCGGTAATAGAGGCAGATATCGCCTCTGAGGTTGGCTATGTCTACACTCTTGATAATAGAGTTGTGGGTTATGCAGCAGTGGTGCTAACTGGCGAGGATACCTATCATCAAATTCCTGATAATGAGTGGAATACTTTATCGGATTATATCGTTGTGCATCGACTTTGTGTAAGGAGAGGTTACACTAAGATAGGTGTGGCGACGGCACTGATGAACCTTGCATCGCAGATGGCGTCGGAGAGTGGTTATACTGGCTTTCGAATCGACACGCATCGGGGTAACATCCGTATGTTGGCAATGCTCGAAAAGTTAGGGTTTAAGTATGTTGGTATTATCTACTACGATAGCGGCGAACGCTTGGCTTATGACCTAAAGTTAGGTAGTAGATTGCAGATGTAAAAAATTGTAGTATGGCAAGTTATCTACAAGTAGAGAATATATCGAAGTCGTATGGTGACCGTACGCTTTTTTCAAATATAAGCTTCAATATCAACGAGGGGGACAAGATTGCTCTCGTTGCACCTAATGGTACGGGTAAGTCGTCTCTACTAAAGATTTTGGCTGGTGTTGAGACTTCGGATAGAGGTGGCGAGGTTAAGTTTATGAAGGATATCAAGGTTGCTTTTCTTGATCAGGAGAGCAACTTTGATCCTAAGCGCACTATATTTGACGAGGTCTATGCTCGTATGGGTGACCTATCTCCTGCGTTGAAGGAGTATGAGCATGCTGTGGAGAGTGGCGATGTCAAACGTTTGGAGGGAGCTATCGCTGAGATGGATAGAACAGATGGCTGGAGCGTGGAGCAGAAGATTCGCCAGGTGCTCTCGTCGCTAAAGATTGAGCGCTGGAACCAGCCTATGGGTGAATTGTCGGGTGGCGAGGCTAAGCGTGTGGCATTGACGTGTATGATGTTGCAGGATGCTGAATTTATCATTATGGATGAGCCAACCAACCACCTCGATATCGATATCATTGAGTATTTGGAGGGCTATCTTCAGCGCTCGCGCTGTACGTTATTGATGGTTACGCACGACCGTTACTTCCTTGATAGAGTGTGCAATACGATTATGGAGATTGACCGTGGGGAGTTGTATGTGTACCGTGGTAACTACACCGAGTACCTCGAGAAGCGCGAGGAGCGATACCTCAATATGCAGGCGGAGATCGACAAGTCGCGCAATCTACTCCGCCGAGAGCTCGAGTGGATACGCAGCACGCCTCAGGCACGTACCGGCAAGGCGCGATATAGAGTAAATGCCTTCTACGACCTTAAAGACAAGGCATCGATAAGCCTTCGCACGGATAATATCGAGATTGATGTTGCACAGTCGCGCCTTGGTCGCAAGGTCATCGACTGTATGGATCTAAATCTCTCATTCGAGGGTCGCAAGATGCTCGATAACTTTTCGTATAAGTTTACGCGCGGTGAGCGTGTAGGTATCGTAGGTCGCAACGGAGTGGGTAAGACCACCTTTATAAACCTTATAGCAGGCAAACTGCAACCCGATAGTGGCGTTATAGAGCACGGCGAGACCCTACGTATTGGCTACTATACGCAGAAAGGCATCAACTTTAAGCCTGGTCAGACGGTGTTGGAGTGCGTGCAAGATATAGCGGACGTAGTTAAGGCATCGGATGGTCACGCTATCTCGGCAACGACATACCTAAATCGTTTTCTCTTTCCACACGAGACCTTTAATAAGCGCGTGGATATCCTTAGCGGTGGCGAGAAGCGTCGTCTGTATCTCTTGATTGTGTTGATGCAGAATCCCAACCTGCTTATTCTGGATGAGCCAACCAACGACCTTGATATTATGACTCTCAACGTGTTGGAAGAGTATTTAACCGAGTTTAAGGGCTCGTTGTTGATTGTCTCGCACGATAGATACTTCTTGGATAAGTGTGTTGACCATATCTTTGTCTTCGAGGGTGATGGTCGCATTAAGGACTTTGTAGGTCGCTATAGCGAGTACCGCGAGTATATCAAGGAGAAGGAGTCTATGGAGCGTAGCGAACAGCGCAATACCGCACCGCAGAAGCCACAGCAGCAGCGCACGCACGACACCTCGAAGCGCAAACTATCCTTTAAGGAGCAACGCGAGTTGGAACAGTTGGAACTCGACCTCGCAACCCTCGGCGAGGAGCGCACCGCACTCGAAAGCGAGATTTCATCAGGCACACTACCCTACGAACGCCTTTCTGAGGTCTCGAAACGCATCGAGGAGCTAATCGCCCTAATCGACGAAAAGGAGATGCGCTGGCTGGAGCTTAGCGAGTAGCAAAGCTTATAAAAATAGTGGCGTATGCGAGAACAGTTATCCCTTGCATACGCCACTCTCTAATGTTTATTTGTAATGTTTAGTATCCTACTATGTTGGAATAGAACCCTCCCCATTGAGCAATATAAGCCTCTTTTGCTGAATTTGGAACATAGATAAACGCCTCGGTAGGAAATGCGTATGGAACAGCAACAGAAGATGGTGGAGTTGTCGCTTGGAATGATACGCTATAGGTTGAACTAAAGGCGAATGCCCCAATACTATTTACACTCTTGGGGATATATATAGATGCCAATCTGGTATTAGCAAAAGCATTATCGAGAATTTCTTGGACACTATTACCCAGATTAACCATCCAAAGATTTCCACATCCAACAAATGCACCAAAATCAATTTTTATCACAGAATTTGGTATAACAACTTCCTCTATAGTAGAGCAATGACTAAAGGCGTTTTCGCCTATTACGATGATATTATCTGGTATTGACACCACCTTTGGCAAGTTTGCCTTTGCTGCATAACAAAGTTTATTATCTATAATAATGTATCTACCATCCTCTGATGCAAATTTACCTGAGAAACTTTCGATGTTATCGCAAGAGAACAAGGCACCACGGCCAATCTCTGTAACACTATTTGGTATGGTTATGGTTTTCAATCTATCACAATCGGCAAACGTATATGTTGGTATAGATGTCAATTCTCCATATACAACCAACTCTCCTAAACCATTATTATATGTATTGTTCTTTATTGGGAGTGTTAAAATCTCTACAATTTGCTCATCTGTTGTTGTATAGTAGATGGATGTTGTTACGTCTGGATTAGGGATATTACCTTGTGCAACAATCTTATCACTATAATTTTCCCATTGAGCCTTATATGTATCTATACACTCTTCGTATACATATATTTTAAGTTCTGAAGAGTTATTATAAAATGACATAGATCCACAAGTAGGAGGTACAACACATTCACAATATACATTTTGCAAGTTCTCACATTTGTAGAATGTCATATTACCAAGCACTTTCACATTCTTAGGTATTGTAATACTGGTTAGTCCACTACATCTGTTAAATGCAGAATCGCCAACTACCACAAGGCCTTCAGGGAGTTCGATGCTCTCAAGGGTATTGCATCCCTGAAAGGCTGCCATTGCAATCGTTGTGATGCCGTTATTAATTTGTATCTCTTCTGTATTATTGCCTGGCGCAAAAGCAACGAATAATTCACCTAATACTAATGCACAACCACTATTAACTGCGTATGGTCCCTTAAACTCCTTTAATGAAGTACAACCGTTGAATGGATTATTCTCGATCTCTATTACACTTTCAGGAATAGTTATGCTTGTTAGGCCACAACAGCCGTAGAATGCATAATGACCTATTGAAGTAACGTTATCTCCTAATTCGATGTTTGTAAGACTACTACAACCATCGAATACATAACGTTCAATCGTAGTTATGCTATCAGGTAGAGTTATACTTGTAAGGTTACTGCAATCATTGAATGCCCAACTTCCAATTGTAGTTACATCACCATCGAACTTAATAACCCAGCACTCCTTCTCTGCGTCGTAGGTATTTGATACAATGTTTGCACCGAAAACATCGACCTTGTTTGGTGTTGTAAATTCTGTTGTACTACCATTAGTATACCAAATCTCATTATTGGCAGGCTTTGTCGCAGCAGGCTCATCCTCTCCTGGTGTGCTACCCGTAAACTCCTCGGCATCCTTAATGGTATAGTCAATACTCTTTATCTTGCCCTGCTCAAGATCGAATGCTGGCAATGCAAAGGTCTTATCGCCATCAGCAAATGAGAATGTTACGCTCAAATCGCTCTTCTCAAAACTCATTGCAGGCATTGCGATATAGAAACTCTTAACATCAGAATCGATAGTTGCGTTTATCTCTGCAAGTGTAATCTCGTTAGTGCCATTGTTGGTAACAACTGCCAAGTGGTCGTTTGTGTCTATAGTTACCTCGCCCGCGATATTATGACTCTGCGATGATACTTTAATATAGTTAAGGACGAATGTGTCGGGAAGAATAGTCGAGATATTAAATCGTAGCAATGCACCCGAATTGACAAACGAGAAGTTATTTGTTGCAGACTTTGCAGACATAAGTGCATAAGTCAAATCGCACTCTACATTGTAGGTCTGCTCTGAGGCAAGGGCTGTGGTGATAACATCACCCAAGATGGTTGCCTCAGCATCGTATGGATATACGGCATAGTTGTTTGTGATAGGTGTTTTGTCTGAGCCAGTATAGCCTACATACTCGAATGTGGCAGAGCGACCATTTGCCGATAGATCCTTGACCTTATACTGACGATTGTGAGAGGTCTTGGTAAAGATTGTAAGATGGTCATCAGCATTCCATACTACAGCAGTACCATCAAGGTCGGCACGTGTGTCATCAGCGAATGTCGCTGTAAAATCCTCGGTGCGCTGTACCTCATCGACCACTACATCGTCCTTCATACACGATGTGAAGAGCGCTACCAGTGTGGCGCAAAAGATAAATTTCTTCATAGTGATTTGTGTTAAAAGTTGTTGATTGTGTTATCCTAATACTATGTGGTCATCATCCTCCTTGTACTCAGGTAGTTGACTACCACTAAAGCCTTGCTCAACCTCGACCGCCACAACCTCAAATTCGGGTGCGAGGTACTCCTCTTGTTTGTTGTGTTTCATAAGCATTTATGTTTTAAGTTAATAATTGCAACTTAAAACCATACGCTCCTCTATGGCTGGTAATTATAAAAAAGAAAGTGTGGAGTTGATTCTCGTTTATTTGTTAGAAGGTTGTGGAAAGACCTATGCAAGAATAAACGATACAATGCC
The DNA here is from genome assembly GCA_045633525.1 of Alistipes sp. Lineage (GTDB taxonomy): Bacteria > Bacteroidota > Bacteroidia > Bacteroidales > Rikenellaceae > Alistipes. Next base: position 39,745 of record JAZQYM010000044.1, read on the forward strand.
CCACACTTGGATAGTATGGGAGAGGTACGCAAAATGCGTACAGCCACATAACTATACAAGAAATGAGTGCTATTCGTTTGTCCTCTTGCATTGAAAACTTCCACATTTTCTAACAAGGACAGCGAAAACACTTTCAATATGTCTGCTATTTATCCAATAGCACTACAAAATTAAAAAGAATTTCCGAAACGAACAACACTCTATGGGACATTGTTCTGAGATAATACAAAAAAACGCCTCCCGCAAGAATGCGAAAGGCGAATTATTTGAAGTGGTATATCAACTCGTTATGCCTGCAACCACTTGTGTTTTGCTACGCTATAGATAGGTACAAATGGAAGGATTAGCGGAGTCTTCTTAATATACTTCTGGAACTCTGGGTCGTTGCCGTAGGTCTCGGTCTGGCGCAACTCCAAGCGACGTGCACCGCTGAACATCACATATACAATGCCGATATAACCGATAATAGCAATTACCCACTGCCATACAGTGCAGCAAGCACCGAAGCAGATAAGGAAGCTACCTGTCCACATCAATACCTCGCCGAAGTAGTTTGGGCAGCGTACAATGCGGTAGAGACCAGTGTCGACATAGCGACGAGCATTAACCTTCTTAGCTGCGCTCTTCTGAGCGTCTGCAACCATCTCGATAATAACACCAATAGTGGCAACAATAGCTCCTACCCAAGCCCATACCTCGTTGACCTCTGAACCATTAGCAAGGTTGTATAGGTAGAATGTTGCAGGACTCATCTGACCAACATACAACAATGCACACATAATCCAGATTGCAAACATCACGAACAAAGGCTTCTTAGTAGTATTCTCAGGCTGATACAAAATCTGCTTATAGGTAGCCGACTTGCGCTCACGGTGAAGCAGATATAGTGCCAATCGTAGACCATAAACAAAGAGTACTACACAAAGGATTGCTGTTGGGAGTGTTAGCTCGTTGTGGAAAATAATGGCTGTAGCAGCTGCAAGGGCTGTGATAGTCAAGCCGTAACCGATGCTAAAGAAGTAAATAAAGTAGAGCCAACCCACTGCCGACACGGCAAATGAGATGCCCAAAAGGATGAGTAAATAGGTCATAATATTTAATATTAAAGATGTATATTGTAACAAAGTTATGAAATAATTTGTTTTACACAACCATAAATTTGCATAATTGGCTGTATATAGATACTTTTGTAGAAAAATAGAACTATGGCTAAGAGTAGAATAGATAGAGAGAAAGAGGTTGTAGGTCGAATGATTGAGCTATACTGCAAAAAGAGGCTTGGTATGGCGGAGGTATCTGAGGAGTATAAAGAACTTCAAATGTATGCGTATAAAAGGCTGGATATGTGCAAATTCGGCAACGACAAACCTGCGTGTAAGCGATGTCCGATACACTGCTATAAGCCTGAAATGAGAGAGAAGATACGCGCTATAATGCGTTGGGCAGGACCACGAATGTTGATATACGATCCAATTGCCGCGATACGCCATTTGTTTAATAAGTAATATTGTGTGAAAGATGAGAGAGGTAGATCCTAAAACAACAAATCGAGCTAAGGCTTTTGAACTGTGGATGAATGCCACAATGCCAATGGTGACTATGACAAAGACCTTTGATATAACACATTTGTTACGAATTTCAAAGCGTAAAGGTGTAAAACTCAATATGTTGATGTGTTATGCTGTGGTTAAGGCAGCATCATCGTTTAAGGAGTTCTATATGTTGCCTGTTAAGGATAAGTTGATGGCGTTCGACAATATTGCAATTAATACTATTGTAATGACTAAGGATGGGGGAATAAACACCTGTGATATTCCATTTTCGGATGATATTCATCAGTTTGAGGCAGACTATTTGCGTATTACACAGTTGGCACAGACGAGCGCAGAGGATGTTACGTTAGGTGATGACTATATGGTGATTGGCAGCTCAGCGCTTACAAAATGTGAACTCGATTCGGTGGTGAATGTCTACGCTGGATTTTGGAATAATCCATTTGTTGTGTGGAGTAAGTACCGAAAGGGCTTGTTTAAAACTACCCTTTCGCTGTCGTTCCAATTCCATCATACCCAGATGGATGGTCCTATATCAACAGGTTTCCTAAATAGGTTGCAGGAGGTTATGAATACGATAAAGTATTAGTATGAAAGAGATATATTTTGCAGGTGGATGTTTTTGGGGTACTGAACACTATTTCAAACAGATAAATGGTGTTATCTCAACTGAAGTTGGATATGCTAATGGTACAACTACAGACCCTACATACGAGGAGGTTTATACAGATACAACTGGCTATGCAGAGTGTGTCAAGGTTGTCTACAACCCAGCAACCATAACACTTGAATTTCTGGTAGAGTTATTCTTTCGCTCGATTGACCCTCTATCGCTAAATCGCCAAGGCAATGATTGTGGCACGCGATATCGCACTGGTATCTATTATACATACAACGAGGATATTGCAAAGATTAAGTCAATCTTTGATAGAGTAGAAAAGTCTGTTGGCGAACCATTAGCTGTAGAGCTTAAACCCTTAAAGAACTTCTACACAGCCGAGGAGTATCATCAGGACTACTTGGATAAGAATCCAAATGGCTACTGCCATATCCCCGCCTCGCTGATGATGATGGCGCGATTGGCTAATAAAAAGTTATAATATAGGATAGATTGTAGGCGGCTGGATAGAGACCCATTCGGCACCATTACCCTGAGATGTGCAGATTATACGCACCGCCTTGATAGGTCGTTCTGGGTACTCTATTGTGAACATACCACACTCTAAATCACCGATATAGGCGAAGTTATATCCATCAAAACTCACCTCCACATATCCATTCTCGAATATATATCGTGGCAGCTGGAAGTTTCCAGTTGCAACCTTCATTCGTCGACACTTAACCGCGGTGTCGAACGTAAACATTACCCAGCCACCAACATCAGCGGCGCGTGTGGTGCGAGCCAAACGACCATAGTTCTCCGCCTTGTCGAACGAGAACTTCTCGCTCTCGGGCATAGAGGATGTGATGTTGAACTTTGGTGTTATAACCTTGAAGTGTGCATCAACGCCAGCTTCGGTGGATTTCGCCTTGCCACGTCGCGCTACAAAGGAGTATTCTGCAGGCTTCTGAGTGGCAATAGGCTTTGTGTATAGCATCTCAGTAGTCATAGGTTCACGGCGGTAGTATATCTCGCTACCGTCATCTACGGATGCTATTAGCTCTCCATTTACATACTTAACCACTGGAATATTAAGGCGATAGGCCACACCCATAGCATCCAATCGATCGTAGTGCTCGATAAGCCTTGCATTAAATACACTCTCGTCTCGCTCGTCGCTTGACACCCATGATATCTCGGCAAGGGCAACAATACGAGGGAAGGTCATATAGTGCAGGTATGTTGGCTCCTCTGGGGTGTGCGAGGCGTATAGCTCGCTAAAGAAGGAACCCTCAAAGCCAGCGATATTTACACTCTCCTCCTCTGTGAAGCCTACAGATGAAGTTGTGAAGTTATATAGCTTGGCCCAGTCAAATATCGCTGCCCAGTCGTGACCAGCCTCGCGTGGCGACTGCTTCATATCGAAGTAGAAGTATTGACCTGGCATAACAACGGTTTTGTAACCCTTAGCGGCCGAATTACGACACTCTTTGACACTCTCCCAGCCATAGACAAGGATTTCGTCGCTTAGCTTGCCACCATTGATAGACTCGTTCCAGACAGCTGGTAGTTTATTGTATTGGACTAAGATATCTGTTAGGCGAGACATAAAGTGTCGCTGCAGTTCAGATGTGGTAGCCATCTTATTATTAGCCATTAACGCTCTGCAGTCTGGACAACGTTGCCACTGCGACATATCTACCTCATCACCACCTATATGAATATATTTTGAAGGGAATAGTCCACACACTTCGCGGAGAATATCATTCAACAGAGTATAGTTTTCCTCGCGTGAGGCACAAAATACCGAGCGGGTGTCGTAGCCAAAGGATGCTCTTTTGGTGGTCGTATAGTTGCATAGTATCTCAGGGTGGAGCGTAGCGATACAAAGACTGTGACCAGGGAGGTCAATCTCGGGTACAACCTCGATATTTCTCACGCGCGCATACTCTATTATCTCGCGCATATCCTCCTGGGTATAGTAACCACCCCAACGTTCGTTCCACTTGCCATAGCGAGGCCAGATAGGACTATCTCCACCACGAAAGCCCCCGATTTCAGCTAATTCAGGGTGTGACTTAATCTCCATGCGCCACGCCTCGTCGTCGGTGAGGTGTAAGCGCAGGGAGTTTATCTTGTGGTATGCCAAAAGGTCGATATACATCATCACCGCCTCCTTATCCATCCACGTGCGACACACATCAAGCATAAAGCCTCGGTGACTATATCGTGGACTATCCTTAATGGTACAATATGGGAGCTCGGCGGTAGTGACACCCTGCTTCGAGTAGACCTCTGCGGGTAGGAGCTGTAGTAGTGTAGTGATACCATTGAACACTCCACCATAGTCACCTCCAGTGATAGATATTCCCGTTGAGTCTACTATAATTTGGTACTCTTCAGCGTTTAATGCAACATCTATATTTAACTTAAGATTACTGCCACTATCATTCTCGTTTACTGAAATATACGATGACATATAATCTACTATTGGCAAGAGAGAATCATCGTTAACACTAACCTTTACTGGAGTGGTTAAAACGTAGCTCGTCTCCTCGAAAACGACTGACTTAGGTGTAGGGATAATCGACACCTCTCTTGCCCCCACGGTCATGTGGAAGAAGAGAACTATGATAAATATCGCAAACCTAAGTATGATCTTCATAGACTACCTTACTCGCAATTTCTTGCCGAGACTAAGTATTGTTGTCGACTTGATATTATTAAGCTGGCAAATCTTATTCACCGTAGTACCATACTTACGGGCAATAGCACTAAGCGTATCACCAGAGCGCACAGTATGATACTGAATAGCCTCTGCAGCTTTACGCTCAGCCTCCTCCTGCTTCTCTGCCTCGATCTCATCCTCGAAGTCCTGCTCATACTTGGCATAGATACTGAAATGACGGCGCTTTAAAAGCAACTCCTCGCGTCGTAGCTCACCAGTCTTGAAGTCAATGATACGCTCAGGATCAAATGATTGTCCACGGTATCTCACCTCAAAGTGAAGGTGAGGACCAGTGCTTCGACCTGTGCTACCACCAAGACCAATCTGTTGACCAGCAACAACCCAGTCGCCCGCCTCTACACTGCACTCAGAGAGATGTGCATGCCAAGTCTCAAGACCATTGCAGTGGCGAATGATAACCAAGTTACCATAGTGACCTGATGACTTTGAAAAGCGCACCTTGCCATCAAAGGTAGCATAAATAGGAGTACCTGTCTTGAGCGCGATATCTATACCCTGATGCTGGCGACCTTTACGTGGACCATAACGTGAGGTAATAACACCTAAGTGTGGATAGTGATAGCTCTTAAGCGAGTCCACAAGGCGTATAGGCATTGCCTCTGGGAGCGAGTTCTGATCTACATCGCCAAATACGTATGGTGTAGAGGTATTCCAATGGTCATTGAATACGGTTGTATCGTTTCTAAAATCCTCGGCAAGAAGGTAACGCCAAGTATTGTCGTTGAAAAGCAAGACACTGATTGCACTATTGGGTGTTGATAGCGTGTCGATTACTGCCACCTGACCCAATGTACGGATCGGTGCTACGCGCTCACCCTTGCAACCATCGACCTTTGTCTCGCTTTGCAAAGTATCGATGCGCTCTATTGCGAGGGTATCTACCTCTTGTGCAAATGCAATGGTCGCAACAAACACAAAAATGGTTGATATAATATATTTTAACATCGTAGTAACTAAATTATTATTGCGCATCTTTAAGCATATCTTCAGCAAGTTCTAACTGGTGGTAGAACTCTTCGCCGAATGCGCGAATGATAGGTTCTTTAAGACCCTTGTATACTGGCATTCCCATCTTCTTTCCACACTCGCGTGCAGAGCTACACACAGCCCAACGATGGTAGTTAAGACCCACCGAACCATTGCGGAAATGGCTTACGCGTATTGGGTATAGGTGACATGATACAGGCTTGATAAATGAACACTTACCCTCACGGTAGGCACGCTCAATAGCACAGAAGGTAACACCATTTTCCTCGAAGGCATAGGCACACGCAGCATTATCGACCAAAGGTGTAGTGTAGTCGCCATCAGCATCTACAACCATAAAACCTTGTTCCTCGACAGCATCCCTACCCTCCTGAGTCATATATGGACTGTAGTTCTCCCACTCCTCTTCAAGAATATCGATCTCATCGATATCAAGTGGCGCTCCAGAATCTCCCTCGACACAGCAGATACCCTTGCATAGAGCTAAATCACAGCTAAAACACTCCCTTAGAAGGTCGAGACTAACTATTTTATTATCAATTTCTATCATCTTGCTATGGGTTATAAATATCCTTGTAACGGAATGACAAAATCTCGTAGACCATATCGTGCAACTGCTTTGCCTCCTGATTTTCTGGCTCGAGCTTTAGAGCGTGGTTGAAGTCATTAATGGCCTTACCCCACTCGTTGTACTGGAAATAACATTTACCTCGCTCAATATAGATTGCAGCACGCTCGTTGCCAGCCTCAATCATCGAGGTTAGGCGTACGATACGACCCGCTGGAGTCCAGAGTTGATTCTTGGTGATATATTCGGCAACAGACTTGCATACCATACCTGAAATATCACCACCACGGCCACTTGTATCGCGAATCTCTGTCGATGAATACTCTACGAATGGTGCATCCTCGAGAAGAGTTACTCTGTCTGCAAACTTCTCTACTGCATAGCCCTTACGCGGGTAGACATATATCTTATACTCTGCCAAGATACGCTCGTAATCCTTCCACTCGTCAAAGCGCGCCCAAATATCGCTACCAGTAATGATTGCGAACTCCATTGAATCACCGCAATTCTCCTTTAGGTAGTCAAGAGTATTAATTGTGTATGAAGGCTTTTCAAGCACAAACTCTATAACCGAAGGCTTAATCTGCTCAGGATACTTCGACTCCTTACACGCCATCTCGGTCATCTCGTAGCGGGTATACTCTGGAGTCTGTAAAAGGTCCGCCTTAAAGGGATTTTGGGGAGAAATGATTAGCGCCACCTCGTCAGCAAGGTTGTGCTCGATAGCGTACTCAGCAAGTGTAATATGACCGTTGTGCACTGGGTCAAATGAGCCGAAATATAGCAACATACGTTTCTTCATATCGACCTCTACTTTAGAAAGTTTGTAATGATATTGGTAACCTCCGCAACAGCATCCTCCAACTTATCGTTAACTACGACATGGTCAAACTCTGGAGCCTTTGATATCTCGAACTCTGCCTTGGCGATACGCTTAAGGATAACCTCCTCGCTATCGGTACCACGACCACGAAGTCTGCGCTCAAGCTCCTCGATAGATGGTGGCATAATAAATACTGAGCAGGCATCATCACCAAAGAGGCGCTTAAGGGAGATACCGCCCATAACATCTACGTCAAAGAGAATGGTATGACCCTTAGCCCAGATGCGCTCCATCTCGCGCTTGAGTGTACCGTAACAAGTGCCTTGGTAGACCTCTTCCCACTCTACGAACTCACCGCGCTCAACACAAGCCTTAAACTCCTCGTTCGAGAGAAAGTAATAATCTTTGCCATCCTGCTCCTGACCGCGAGGCTGGCGCGATGTAGCTGAAATTGAGAACTCGAAGCAGTCGAAATGCTTGAGTAGCTCGTGTACTATAGTGGTCTTACCCGAACCACTTGGCGCTGAAAATATTACCAACTTACCCATAACTATAATATATTGAGCACCTGCTCCTTAATCTTCTCTAACTCATCTTTCATCTTAACTACAAGGCGTTGCATATTTGCCTCGTTAGACTTCGAGCCCATGGTGTTAATCTCGCGACCAAGCTCCTGAGCAATAAAGCCGAGTTTGCGACCAGGTGCCTCCTCCTCCTTAGCAACCTCGCGGAAGTATGCACAATGATTGTCGAGGCGTACCTTCTCCTCCGTAATGTCAAGCTTCTCGATATAAAAGATCATCTCCTGCTCGAGACGGTTGTTGTCCACCTCCACAGTGTGCTTCTCAAGATTCTCGCGAATACGATTCTTGATAACCTCCACGCGGGCACTCTCGAAAGGTTCCACCTCGTGACGGTACTGCTCAATAAGGTCAATGCGCTTGAAGAGGTCCGCAATAAGGATTGCACCCTCCTGCACACGGAAGGCGTTAAGCTGCTCTACTGCCTGCATTGTAGCATCTACAATTGCCTTTAGCTCGTCGTCGTTAACATCTTGTTCCTCAGATGTGATAACGTCTGGCATACGCATAATAGTCTGAAGAAAGGCATCACCATTGGTAGCAATACCATTCTCACCACACACCTTACGTAGCTCCTCAGCGTAGGCTTTGAATGCACCGCTATTGATATGTGCGGTGGTTTCAGTAACAGAGTTCTCGAACGAGACGAAGCAATCTACCTTACCACGCTGTAGCTCACGAGTAATTATTGCGCGCACATCTGCCTCAATAGTGCGATATCTGCTTGGAATCTTGATGCTTAGGTCCAGCTGCTTTGAGTTTAGCGACCTAAGTTCTACCCTAAATTTCTTATCACCATATACGGCTTCTCCCTTACCGAAGCCAGTCATTGACTTTATCATACGAGTTGAGATATATTTATATCTCACAAAGGTATAAAAAAATGGGCGGTCACACAAATTTTTACACAAAAAAGAGGATAAAAAAAGAGTGAGACAACCAGTTGGCATAGTACCAATTAGGTAATCTCACTCTATGAGTCGTGCGATAGCTCTCGCTACACCCAATCTATTTACTCTGTGCAACGGTCACATTTCGCAGCGAGCATAGCATCTGCCAACTGCTCCAAAGCAGGAATATCACTTGGCTTAAGACGCGACATAATCGTTACAATATCCTCTACTACAGAAACATCCTTGAATCTATCGATAATATTTCGCATTGCGCGACCTGCAGATGGTGCCCACGAGCCATTCTCGATAATACCGATACGGCGCTTGCAGAAGCCCTTGATAGCAAGATGGTGTAGGAAGTCGTGCATAGGTGGGAATACATCTGAGTCGTATGATGCAGCAGCTACAACCAAGTGACTATATCGGAAGGCATCCTCCACAGCTTCAGCCATATCTACACGAGCGAGGTCGGATACAACAACCTTCTTAGCACCCTTAGCGCGGAGGATATCGGCAAACTTCTTTGCAACCTCAGCAGTATTGCCGTGGATAGAGGCGAAGGCTACAAATACACCCTCCTCCTCTGGCTCATACTTACTCCAAGTGTCGTACAGACCAATATAGTAACCCAAGTTATCGGTAAGCACTGGACCATGAAGTGGACAGATAATGGCGATATCGAGCGCGCTTGCTTTCTTAAGCAGCGCCTGTACTGGTGCGCCATACTTACCACATATATTAATATAGTAGCGGCGAGCCTCGTCAGCCCACTCCTCCTCGTGCGCCAAAGCTCCAAATTTGCCGAAGCCGTCAGCCGAGAAGAGAACCTTATCGGCGCTATCATAGGTCACCATAACCTCTGGCCAGTGCACCATAGGTGCCATTGCGAAGTGGAGCGTACGGCCACCGAGCGAGAGTGTACCACCCTCCTTAACACCAATTACACGACCCTCCAAATTTGAGTCGAAGTAGAACTGAGGCAACATCTTAACAGCCTTCTCCGAAGCCACAAGCTGCATAGTTGGATAGCGATCCATAACCTGAGCGATAGAGCCAGCGTGGTCAGGCTCAAGATGCTGAACAACAAGATAATCTGGTGTACGACCCTCCAATGCAGTGTCGAGATTACTAAGCCACTCATCACACTTGCGGCGGTCAACGGTATCCATCACTACAACCTTCTCATCGAGAATAAGGTATGAGTTATACGACACGCCATTAGGTACGATATACTGGCTCTCGAAGAGGTCGATATCGGTATCATCTACTCCGATATACTTGATTTTTTCGGTTATATTCTTAATCATTTTGCACATGTTTTAGGTTTTCAGCGGCAAATATCTAAAATTATACAAACAAAACCAAAACTTTTAGCCACTTTTTTATATCTTTGCCCAATAATTGTGCAGTATAAATATATATGTTTAAGAAATTAGCAACATTCATAATATTTACCACTATACTATGCGGCTGCAATAGCTCTCCAGATGGTAAAAGCAAAAAGACGATATATGTAACTATTACCCCTCTGCGCGCTATCGTAGAAGAGATTACGGGTGGTGACTACAATGTGGAGGTGCTTGTACCTAAAGGCGCAAGTCCCGAGAGTTTTGAGCCTACAGCGAAGAATCTTATGGCCTTGAACGATGCCGAGCAGATCTTCTCCATCGGTCTTATTAACTTCGAGCAGTCGCTTACAAGCTCGCTTAAGTATGACTCACGCTTGGTAAATCTCTCTGAGGGTATTGAACTATTGGCTGGTAGTTGTTCGCACTGCAACCACGCTCACGCTCACGGCATCGATCCACATATCTGGACCTCGCCACGAGCACTTAAGCGTATGGTTGAAAACATCGGCTTAGCAATGCATAGAGTGGCTCCCGACTCAGTGAAATATCGCGATAATGCAGATCAACTCATACTTAAATTAAATAGATTAGACTCTTTGTGCAGTAGTCGTATATCAGCTAATAATATTGGTGCTATAATGATATATCACCCAGCCTTTACCTATTATGCCAACGACTACTCTATCGAGCAGATATCGGTGGAGCAGGATGGCAAGGAGCCGTCGCCACGACAGCTCACCTCCCTTGTGGAGAAAGCGCGCCAATACAACATTTCAAAGATGCTTATACAGCCACAATACAGCAAGGATAAGCTTCGTGCTTTGGCTACGGAGTGTGGTGCAGAGATTGTGGAGGTAGACCCTCTAAGCGAGGATATTATCACAGAGATTGAGCGTGTAACCAACATAATATGCGGTGGCAATGAGTAGTAGAAAGCCTATAGTAGAGATAAAAAATCTCGGTGTGCGCTACGACGATGTGGTTGCCTTGGAGCATGTAAACCTCACTATTTACGACGACGATTTTATAGGAGTTATAGGTCCTAATGGTGGTGGTAAGAGTACGCTTGTAAAGGCGATAATGGGCATCGTGTCGCATAGTGGCGAGGTAGTGTATAGCGATAGTCTTGTACGCCACAAAAAGCCACATATCGGTTACCTACCACAGATTTCATCGTTCGACAAGGCATTCCCCATCTCCGTATCAGAGGTTGTGATGTCGGGTTTACAGGCGGAACGCGGATTATTCAGAAGCTTTGGTCGTAGCGAGCGCAAGCGCGTAGAGGAGGTGCTCGATAGAGCTCACCTTTTAGATCTGCGCAAGCGTGCTATAGGCGAGCTTTCAGGTGGTCAGCTCCAGCGAGTTATGCTCTGCAGAGCAATTATTTCTAATCCTAAATTATTGGTACTTGACGAGCCTGCCAACTTCGTAGACAACCGCTTTGAGAATGAACTTTATATACTTCTACGCGACCTAAACAAGGATATGGCAATCGTTATGGTCTCGCACGACTTGGGTACTATATCGAGTGTTGTGCGCAATATCGTCTGTGTTAACCGCCACGTGCACCGCCACGACTCTAACATAATCACTGAGGAGCAGCTTCGCAACTACGACTGTCCTATCCAGCTAATCTCGCACGGAGATATCCCACACACCATCTTAGGCGAACACCACCACTGCACTGAGTGCGAAGGAGATAGGGACAATTAGCAATTATTAATGGCGCAGTTTTCGGATTGCGCTATTTTGTTTGAGGAATGACACGACTTGCTCAGGTTCATTTTCATTTTCCCAAAACATAGTTTTTTTACAGCGAGATCTGAACACCTCCAGCCTATACCCAGGTCAGACGTATAGTATAAAATAAAAAGGACTACCCTCACGGATTGGTCTTTAAATTTTTAACTGATTGATTTTCAGTGTTAGTTTTAACGAAAACAAGCGAAATCCTACATACAGGACTACTCGGAGGTCGTAATTAAGCCAAAAAACTACGGGTACAAAGGTAAATAAAACTTTTGGAAGCAAAGCACTGAAATTGGACATCTTCCAAAGATGCATTGTGAATAAACAAAGGTGGCGTATGAGCGAACTACATAGTTCACTACATACGCCACTTTTGTCATAAAAAATACCCACGAGTTTTGTGCTCGTGGGTATTTGATTTTTTTAGCGTTATCAGTCTTTACTGATTCTTAGGAATTAGGACATAGCCGCGGTCGCTATTACTATTTTGCGAACTATCCTTCTTATACTCAATGGCTATACGATGTGAGCCTTCACCGATATTACTAAATGTAACCGGTGTATAACTTGATATCGATGTACCACTCTGCTGATTACCTTTTGTTGTCATTTTAGCAGATGATGTACTATCGAGATTATATACCGTTACATAATCGTAGTTTGACTCTGCGTAACTACGCACATAGATAGTAAATTCTGTATAACCCTCAATATCAATATACATCCAGGCTGACGCACTATGCACATTGTAGTTGCTGTAACTCTCATATACGCCATCATACAACGACGAGTTGGGGTTGGATACAGATGTGGACTTTCTCCAAGCGTTATTAAGAACAACGGTGTAACTGCCGTTATTACCCCCATCTGCAACTTCACCTTTTACAAAGTCGTAGCCTACGATATACGAAGCATAGCCACTCCAAACGCTTGCAGCCTTGTACGCTGCTACTGATTGGGCAGGCACATAAATCTTGCGACCCGAAGCGTTATTATAGAACATTGAAGAACCTCCCGTTGGCGGAGTTGTAGCCTTGCAATAAACTTCTTTTAGCGAGGTGCAACCAGAGAATGCACCATATCCAATCGAAGTAACGCTATCAGGAATTGTAACACTTGTCAGCGAGGTGCAACTAGAGAATGCTGACTGTCCAATCGAAGTAACGCCGTCGGGGATAGTAATACTTGTAAGTTTACCGCAATCATAGAATGCACTATTTCCAATCGAAGTAACGCCATTGCCGATTGTAACACTTGTCAGGCTGCTGCAACCATAGAATGCATAATCTCCAAGACTTACGATATTATCACCAATAGTAAGTTTTGTAAATTTAGAGCCATTAAGCCAAGTTTTACTCGGACAATTGTTATCATTATAAGCACCATAATCCATATCAATAAGATAATAACTATTAATGATAAGTTCGCCAGTACAATCTTCGAATGCATATTCTCCAATTGAAGTAACGGCATCCCCAATAAATATCTTTTTTACAGAATTTTTGTATTTACTCCATGGAATATCACCTGAAAATTCCATTTTACCTGAACCATCTATTGTTAAGAGACCATTTTGATATAAAACCCAGTTAATAGACTCTCCTACCGTTCCTTGATCAATAACTTGATTTGTGTAAGAATCGATAGAATTATCAATAACATTTCCATGAGAACCCAAAAACGATAAAGATATAACTAAAAAAACTAATGATGCAAATATAAGTGCTTTTTTCATGATATTTCCTCCTTATAAATTTATAACACTTTCAAAAAAATTGTGTA
>JAZQYM010000045.1:0-7608 GCA_045633525.1 Alistipes sp.
TGTACTATCCCGTGGGGATCTTCTTTTGCGATAGAACAAATCTAACCCCTTCTGACAAGAAATAATTTATCACGATAAGGCAGACATCTACTGCCGCTAACAAAAAGTCCCGACAATGAGCAGTACCTCAAGTACAGCCCATCGTCGGGATTTTTGCCGAGCGTTGTATCTGCAGCCTTCTCCTGAGAAATTCGGTTGTGCTGCCCTGAGAGTTTGTGTCTGTTTCGCTTGTGCCAAGCGATAGCTACGTTGAAAGGGCAAAAGCGGCAAAAAGGGGCAGAAGCGGCAGAAGCGGCAAAAAGCGGCAGAAGCGGCAGAAGCGGCAGAAGCGGCAAAAAGCGGCAGAAGCAGATTTACTAATTACTAATTTTCCCCTTTGGCCTCTCAGGCCTCTCAGGCCCCTTGTCCGCAGGTGCAGTAAAAAAAACGACCCTCAAAAGAGAGTCGTTTAGTTGGGCTACCTGGATTCGAAGTGAGCTTGCGAACTAGAGCCGATACCATATAAAAAACAGCGCAGGCTTTAGCCGAGCAATAAATCGTCATCATATCGGCTCAACCAACCCGCAAGTGAGAATCAGGAAGAACAAATCAATCTATACGCGGGGTGAGGGGGCGATGGATGGTTGGTGAAACAGCGCAGCTGGGCTGTTGATGCTACCTCTGCTGATGCTCGCATCATTGCAGAGGTAACACCAATAGCAATCGCACATTGTGCGACCACCAACCACGCCCAACGCCAACCGCACAAAAAAAACGACCCTCGAAAGAGAGTCGTTTAGTTGGGCTACCTGGATTCGAAGTGAGCTTGCGAACTAGAGCCGATACCACATAAAAAGCAGCGCAGGCTTTAGCCGAGCAATAAATCATCATCAATCGGCTCAACCAATGTGTAAGTGAGAATCAGGAAGAACACCTCTCAATGTTGCGATGTTATTGGGTGTGGTTGCAAGAGTAGAGCTTGCTCTGTTGCGAGATGCTAAGGTGCGATGCTTGTATCAGAACCTTAGCACCTCGCAACAGAGGTGGCGTATGCCGCACTCTTGCAACCCTCTAAAACTACCCCTAACAAAAAAACGACCCTCGAAAGAGAGTCGTTTAGTTGGGCTACCTGGATTCGAACCAAGAATGACAGGACCAGAATCTGTAGTGTTACCATTACACCATAGCCCATTGTTTTTGTTTGACGGTGCAAAAGTAGAATATTATTTTGGATTTACAAAGAAAATTGCAAAAAAAATTCATATCTTTGTTAAGATTTTTGCAATTAATAGAGTAAAACAAAATAAAACACACTGATTATGAAAAACATCAAGTCGCGTCTCATCATTATGAACTTCTTGCAGTTCGCTGTTTGGGGTGCCTATCTTACTTGTATTGGTCAATTTTTGGGAAAGGTAGGATTGGGTGATTACATCTCTTGGTTCTATATTGCACAAGGCGTAGTATCTATCTTTATGCCTGCAATTATGGGTATCATTGCAGATAAGTATGTTCAGCCACAGCGTCTGCTCGGTATTTCGCATCTGCTTGCGGGAGGCTTTATGCTTGTTGCTGCCTACTTCGGTTTCGAGGCTTCGGAGCTTGCTCGTGCTAATGCCGACAATGCTGCCTATGTTGCCGATATATGGCCTATCTTTATCCCATATGTATTGAGTGTTGCATTCTATATGCCTACGATTGCGCTCTCTAATACCGTTGCGTTTGGTACACTAACCCGCGCGGGCTTGGACTACGTGAAGGCCTTCCCGCCTATTCGTACCCTCGGTACTGTAGGTTTTATCGCTTCGATGTGGCTTGTCAATAGTGTATCGTTTGGCTTGGAGCTTTCGGCGCAGCAGACATATATGCAGTTGATTGTGAGTGGTGTACTTGGCGTGTTGCTTGGTTTCTACTCGTTCTCGCTTCCAGAGTGCCCACTAAGCAAGTCGCAGGAGAAGAAGAGTATGGCACAGCGTCTTGGTCTCGATGCCTTTGTGTTGTTCAAGTCTAAGAAGATGGCGATGTTCTTTATATTCTCGATGTTGTTGGGTGTATCGTTGCAGATTACAAATGGCTATGCAACACCATATATCGAGAGTTTCTCAGCAACATCTGATAGTTGGTTTGCATCAAACCCAACAATGCTTGTCTCTATCTCGCAGATTTCTGAGGCTTTGTGTATCCTCCTAACATCGTTCTTCCTTATCCGCTTTGGTATTAAGAAGGTTATGCTTATTGCAATGTTGGCTTGGGTATTGCGTTTCGGTCTCTTTGGTGTTGGCGATACCGACTCGACAATGGGTATTCTTGCACTGATTATGTCTTGCATAGTTTACGGTGTTGCCTTCGACTTCTTCAATGTGTCGGGTGCAATGTTCGTGCAGCAGGAGGCTCCAGAGAGTATGCAGGGTAGTGCACAGGGACTCTTTATGCTTATGACAAATGGTATCGGTGCTTCGGTAGGTACATATCTTGCAGGTCGTGTTGTCGACCACTTCTGCACCTGGGAGGCGGGTCACCTCGTGTCACGTCCTGAGTTTGCTAATGGCTGGCAGTATACTTGGCTTATTTTCGCAGGTTACGCACTTGTCGTAGCGCTTCTATTTATGCTACTCTTCCGCTACAAGCACGATAGAAACAAGGAGATGAACATCAACCATTAATATGGCACAGCAACCCTTAGCTGAGCGTCTGCGCCCTCAAGGCTTGGATGACTATATCGGACAGCGACATCTTGTAGGCGATAATGGCGTATTTCGCAAGTTTATCGCCTCGGGAAGTGTACCCTCGTTTATTCTGTGGGGACCTCCGGGTGTGGGTAAGACTACCCTCGCCAAGATTGTGGCTACGGCACTCGAGCGACCATTCTATACACTCTCGGCTGTAACATCTGGCGTTAAGGATGTGCGTGAGGTTATTGAGAAGGCTAAGAATCAGCATCTTTTTAATGCACGTCCCGCCTTCCTCTTTATCGATGAGATTCACCGCTTCAATAAGTCGCAGCAGGACTCGTTGCTTGGCGCTGTGGAGCAGGGTATTGTGACCCTTATTGGTGCAACAACCGAGAACCCATCGTTCGAGGTTATCTCGCCATTGCTTAGCCGTTGCCAGGTCTATGTGCTTAAGCCTATGGATGATAGTGAGTTGCAGATCCTTTTGGATCGTGCGCTTACGACAGATGTGGAGCTTAAGAAACGTAATATCGAGGTGCGCGAGACCGAGGCGTTGTTCCGCTTCTCGGGCGGTGATGCACGCAAATTACTCAATATCCTCGATATCATCGTTGGCGCTTCGGGTAACGATATTGTTATCGACGACGAGCGAGTTACGGAGTGCTTGCAGCAGAATATCGCGTTGTACGATAAGTCTGGTGAGCAGCACTACGATGTAATATCGGCATTTATAAAGTCGGTGCGTGGTAGTGACCCTAATGCTGCTATCTACTACCTCGCCCGTATGTTGGCGGGTGGTGAGGAGCCACGCTTTATAGCACGACGACTGGTAATCCTTGCTTCGGAGGATGTAGGTCTTGCAAATCCTAATGCACTACTTTTGGCAAATGCTTGCTTCGATACGGTGCATAAGATTGGTATGCCTGAGGCTCGTATTACCCTTGCTGAGACAACGATATACTTGGCTACAAGCCCTAAGAGTAATTCGGCATACGCAGCTATAAATAAGGCACTTGCAATGGTTGAGCACGACACTACGAATCGTCCAGTGCCTCTGCATCTAAGAAACGCTCCTACCAAGCTTATGGGCGATATGGGCTACGGGGCGGGCTATAAATATGCTCACGACTATGCGGGGAACTTCATATGTCAGGAGTTCTTGCCAGAAAGCCTTAGTGGCACACGTTTCTATATCCCTAACGAGGGCAATGCCCAGGAGGCAAAAATTTCGGAGCGCATAAAAGCGTTGTGGGGAGATAAGTATGACAAATAGCAAATCTAACGACCTAAAATATTAATAGTATGGATCAAACTCTACCTATCCCAAATTCAGTTAAGATACGACAGAATATTGCAGCGTGGTTACTTGTGTTAACCGACCTCTTTTCGATAGTTATAACTATCTTTATTATGTTTGGTGTGAACATCAATACGTCAGTATATCAACCTGCGGTATATATTCTTGCTTGGGTTTTGCTATGTAGTACGGCATCAAACAAAGCAACTCGCATTGCCAGTATCCTAATATTAGCTTCAACGCTTATATATGTAGTCCCCTGGCTATTTGCAACGCCGGAGTTGATAGATATATTATATGTGTATCTGATGATTAAACCTTTGATATCTATTTATGCCTACTCGATTATCCTAAGAGGCAATAGTAATCTCAATGCAAATGACAGGTCGTGGATAGGTTTTCTTATCGTATTCGGTATTGGATTGTTTGTGACACAGCTATTCTCCGTTGGATATCGAATTGTATTGGTAGATTACGACATTGAATTTCAGAGGCATTATCTCTTCTCCAATGGTCTTGGATGGCATCTTTGGATTATCATCTACTGCATCCTTGTGTTAATCGCAGAGTTTAGGTTAGCTAAGTCTCTTGCGTTTGCTGGTAACTATGTTTCAGGCCCTGCGCCCAAAGGCACATACTCTCCTTTTAATAGGTATTTCGTGGCAACATTTATTACATTGTTGGTAGTCTTAGGAGCACTCTATCTTATCTACACAAATTTAGAATCTATTGAAAATATTTTTTAACCTATAATACTATGAAAACAGGATTATTTACTATACTATATAGCATGGATAAGAGTATATGGGGAGATCGTGTTAACCCTAACAAATATCTCTCAACCCTATCGCTCCTCTTTTGTATGTTGATTGGAATTATATGGGGCGGAAGTCGCTACATTGAAAGTCTGTTTGATTGGAATATAGAGGTCTCTTTAACTGCATCACTCGCTATGGTTTGCGTACTAATAGGGTATAACATTGCAGAATCTATTATCGCAACAGACTCGGCCAAGATTGCTCTCTTGCGCACTTTGATGATGTTAGTGATAATGGTCTTAGGATTCGTAGCAGGACTTATTGGTTCGGTAATTCTTCTTGCAATCCTAACCCTCGTTATTGCAATCTACCTATTTATTACCTTTATTCAGCTACTCCTTAATGGTGGTCCTAATGATGGCAAAAGGAGATGGAAATTGGATAATGGCGATGTTGTAACCGAGCACAAGGGGCTATTGGGTGAGAGCTACTACAGGGGATCAAGTGGCAAGGACTACGACACGAATAATGGTGGCGATACTTTCTGCGAGAAATAGAGACACGAGAATCGGATAGCTATAAATATGGGTCTCCTTGCTTAGACGATAAGTTATGGAGTACCCAACAAACTCTGGGGCTGTCGCAACATCGTTGAGACGGCCTCTCTATTTCGATATAATTTACGGCAGTTGTCTCGAATTATGACATTTTGTCACTATATTTGCAGAAAATTTGTACATCGCGCAATTTGGCACAGTGATTGCCACCAAGAACCACCAAACAGAAAATATTATTAAAACATAAAAATTGTATAAACTATGGCAGTTAGACCACTTTCAGACCGTGTATTGGTAAAGCCCAATCCAGCTGAGGAGAAGACCGCAGGCGGTCTATTTATTCCAGACACCGCAAAGGAGAAACCACTAATGGGTAAGGTTATTGCAGCAGGTCCTGGCACCGCAGAGGTGACAATGGAGGTAAAGGTTGGCGACACCGTTATGTATGGTAAGTACGCTGGCACAGAGCTTAACTACGAGGGCGAGAGCTACCTTGTGATGAAGCAGTCGGATATCATCGCTGTTATCGAGTAACAGCAGTAATAATTAGTAATTAGTAAAGAGTAATTAGTAATATGGCTAAGGAGATTAAATATAATACTGAGGCGCGTGAGCTCCTAAAGGAGGGTGTTGATGCGCTATGCAATGCAGTGAAGGTGACACTCGGTCCTAAGGGTCGTAACGTTATCATCGACAAGAAGTTCGGTGCTCCACACGTTACCAAGGATGGTGTAACCGTAGCTAAGGAGGTTGAGTTGGAGGACACCTTCGCAAATATGGGTGCGCAGATGGTGCGCGAGGTAGCATCAAAGACCAACGACGATGCAGGTGATGGTACTACTACTGCTACCGTTCTTGCGCAGTCGCTCATCTCTGTAGGTATCAAGAATGTAACTGCTGGTGCAAACCCTATGGACCTAAAGCGCGGTATCGATGCAGCGGTTGAGAAGGTTGTAGCATCGCTTAAGGAGCAGAGCCAGGTTGTAGGCTCAGACTTCGATAAGATTGAGCAGGTAGCTACAATCTCTGCAAACAACGACCGCAAGATTGGTAAGCTTATTGCCGAGGCTATGGCTAAGGTTAACAACGAGGGCGTTATCACCGTTGAGGAGGCTAAGGGTACTGAGACTCACGTAGATGTTGTTGAGGGTATGCAGTTTGACCGCGGTTATATCTCAGCGTACTTCATCACCGACACCGAGAAGATGGAGGCGCAGCTTGACAAGCCATATATCCTTATTACCGATAAGAAGGTCTCTACAATGAAGGAGATTATGGGTATCCTCGAGCCAGTAGCTCAGTCGGGTCGCTCACTTCTTATCATTGCTGAGGATGTTGATGGCGAGGCATTGTCTGCATTGGTTGTCAATAAGTTGCGTGGTACATTGAAGATTGCTGCTTGTAAGGCTCCAGGCTTCGGTGACCGCCGTAAGGAGATTTTGGAGGATATCGCAACCCTCACAGGTGCAACCGTAATCTCTACCGATAAGGGTATGAAGATGGAGGATGCAGGTCTTGAGGCGTTGGGTACTGCAGATAAGGTGACTCTTAACAAGGAGAATACCACTATTGTTGACGGTGCTGGCTCTAAGGAGGCTATCGCTGCACGTGTACAGCAGATTCGTGCCTCTATCGAGAATGCTACCTCTGACTACGACCGCGAGAAGCTTCAGGAGCGCCTTGCTAAGCTCGCTGGTGGTGTTGCAGTGCTATATGTAGGTGCTGCTACCGAGGTTGAGATGAAGGAGAAGAAGGATCGTGTTGACGATGCTTTGGCTGCTACACGCGCTGCTGTTGAGGAGGGTATCGTTCCTGGTGGTGGTGTTGCATACATCCGTGCCGTTGAGTGCCTCGAGGGTCTTAAGGGTGAGAACGACGACCAGACTACTGGTATCCAGATTGTTAAGCGCGCTATCGAGGAGCCACTACGCCAGATCGTTGCTAACGCTGGTGGCGAGGGCTCAGTTGTAGTTAACAAAGTTAAGGAGGGCACAGGCTCATTTGGTTACAATGCTCGCGACGATAGATATGAGGATATGTTGGCCGCAGGTATCATCGACCCAACTAAGGTCTCTCGCGTAGCTCTCGAGAACGCTGCATCTATCGCCTCTATGTTCCTCACTACCGAGTGTGTTCTCGCTGAGAAGAAGGAGGATAGCCCACTAACTAACCTTGCAGGTGCTGGAGCAGGTATGGGGGGTATGATGTAATTCCTTGAATTTCTTGAATTTCTTGTGATAAGGGGCACATCTGCTGCCGCTAACAAAAATAGCCACCAATGGGACGTACGCCAAGTACTACCCATCGGTGGCTTTTTTGCCGAGCGTTGCATCTGACCCCTTCTG
>JAZQYM010000046.1:0-10128 GCA_045633525.1 Alistipes sp.
AATCAATGGCACCTCTGTTAAGCGTGACTTCGTTGAGCTCCCCTCACAGATTATGGAGAACTGGGCTACCGAGAAGGAGTACCTCGACCTCTGGGCAAAGCACTACCAGACAGGTGAGCCTATGCCCGCAGAGCTTATCGAGAAGCTTATCGCTGCCAAGAACTACCTCGCTGCATACTTCAACGTACGCCAGCTCTCATTCGGTATGCTCGATATGGCTTGGCATACAATTACAACCCCTTACGAGGGCGATGTAATGGATTTTGAGCTTGCTGCTATCGACTCAACAAAGGTTCTTCCTGTTGCTGAGGGTTGCGCTATGGGTCCTGCGTTTACTCACATCTTCAGCGGTGGCTACGCTACTGGTTACTATGGTTACAAGTGGGCAGAGGTGCTTGCAGCAGATGCTTACTCTTACTTCCAGGAGAAGGGTATCTTCTCTAAGGAGGTTTCAGATAAGTTCCGTTACGAGCTTCTTGAGAAGGGCGGTCACGAGCATCCTATGACCCTCTACGTAAACTTCCGCGGTCATAAGCCACAGACTCAGGCTCTAATCGATCAGATGAACCTCAAGTAATTTCTTGTGATAAGGGGTCATCTTCGACTCTTCAGTCAAACTGGCGAATGGGAAATACGCATAGTATGTCCCATCCGCCAGTTTTCGTGTCAGAGCCAAATCTGACCCCTTCTCGCAAGAAATTCGGTTGTGGTGCCCTGTATGTCTGTGTTTATTTCGCTTGTGCCAAGCGACAGCTACGCTGAAAGGGCAAAAGGGGCATAAGCGGCAGAAAAGGTTTTACTAATTACTAATTCCCCCCTTTGGCCCCTCAGGCCTCTTAGGCCCCTTAACTCCCCTTCAGGCCCTTTTATAAATCTCTGCGCGAAGCGCACCACACTTTTCGCTTTGCGCATCACAGCGCAAACACATTGCCGCTATACTGCACGCTATTGTAGAATGGAGAGCTTATCGTGAGCACTGCACCACCATAGTGGTACGAAATCTCGAGCAGGAATTTGTAGTCCGTGGCGGAGTACATCGTTGTCGAGAAGGATATATTCCAGCCGTGCGAGGTCTGCTCGGCAGTGTAGTTCGATACGCTGGGCAGCACATAGTTAAAGACCACGGGGTAGTAGGGCGGGGTATAGCCCTTGATAAAGGGAATACATACATCTACTGCATCACTCCATACAGCTACCTCGTAGGAAGGATTGAGGATAGGGCGTATCTGACCCGCGGGGAGTTGCTGCATATTCTGTGGCACAAAGCGGAAGTTGTGCGACAAGATTAGTGAGTCGAGAAACTTCTCATACTCCGCCAATCGCTCGGCACGCCTCTGCTGTCGCGCCTCATGGTTAGCCTCGCGCTGCGCCTTGCGTGTAGATTGGTTATCTTCTTGTGCATCGATACTCACCGAGATACCAACAATAAGCATCGCCACCATCGCGAGCATTAAAAATAGAAATCGTTTCATAGAGCATAGATTTTGGTTAGGTGTTCTATACTCAAAGTCTATACCAAAAAAAATACCTCCTTGCGAAGTGTTGCAAGGAGGTATTATATATAATGGTAGTGCTACTTCTTTACAAACCTATCCACCACAGCAGCGCAAGCGGCATCGCCAGTGATATTGAGCGTGGTACGCATCATATCGAAGATACGGTCGAGGGCGTAGAATAGTGGGAGACCCTCCAGTGGAATACCTGCGGCAACAAGAACGGCAGCAGCAAGGAGTGTTGGACCTGGAACGCCCGCCTGACCGATAGCACCCAAGGCACAGACAACGGTGATAGAGATATAGTCTGCCATAGCAAGGTCGATACCGTAGAACTGGGCGAAGAATGTGGCAAGCAGTGCGTAGTAAATAGCATTACCCGCCATATTGATAGTAGCACCCAATGGTAGCACAAAGCCTGAGGTCTGCTTCGAGATACCCATCTCGTTGCAAGCCTCCATATTTACAGGTAGGGTAGCGAGTGAAGATGCTGTGGAGAACGAAACTATCTGTGGCTTAACCATGGCGCGGAAGTAGTCCTTCAATTTTACGCGCGAGAAGAGTGCGACGCACAATGGGTAGAGACCGAGACCGATAGCGAGGATCGCGATGATATCTATCCAAAGCACATTGGCTACCTGGATAAGGACATCGAAGCCGAAAGTGCCCGTAGCGTCTGCAATAAGACCAAAGACTCCGAATGGAGCGACATACATAACCTTCTCAATGCACCAGATAAGCGCCTCGAGGATGTAGTTTAGACCATTGGAAATCTTCGTGCGCTTATCCTTCGCAAGTGCCGAAATACCGAAGCCGAAGAATAGACCGAAGATGATGATCTGTAGGATATTACCCTCAGCAAGAGCCTGAATAGGGTTGGCTGGAATCATACCTATAACCGTATCCCAGAAGCCCATAGTAGGTGCTGAAGCAGCGCTGTCTACAACCTCAGAGCTCTCGATTAATGACTCTATAGCGTTATGGTCTATAGATGCTCCTGGCTGGAAAATCTCGCCAAGCGTCAAAGCAAGCACGATGGATATGATTGTGGTAACCATCATAAAACCGATACTCACAAAGCCAATCAAACCTGCCGACTTTGTCTCGCCCAAAGCTGCTGCGCCACTGATAATAGATACCAAAACCAATGGCACAACAAGCATCTTGATAAGCTGGATAAAGAGATCGCCCAATGGCTTGAACATCGAAGCGCTATCGCCCATCTGAACACCAACTACGGCGCCAAGAATCATAGCGATAATAATCCAGAAACCTACGTTTTTAAGTAACTTTTTCATTCCTATAAAATTTATTTGGCACAAAGGTAGTATTTTCGTGCCATATCTGCAAAGTTCATACGAAATCGGAGCTATTCTTTATAAAATAATTGCTACATTTGTAAAAATATTAAGTCTATGGAGAAAAAGAAAATCGTTGTCTTTACAGGCGCTGGCGTGAGTGCTGATAGTGGTATTGCCACCTTCCGCGATGCTGATGGACTATGGGCGAACTATCGTGTGGAGGATGTCTGTACGCCCGAGGCTCTGCGCAACAATCGAAGTGCTGTCATAGAGTTCTACAATATGCGCCGTCGTGAGTCGCTTACGAAGAGCCCTAATGCTGGTCATATCGCTATTGCCGAGATGGAGCAGTGGGCAGATGTGCAGGTGATAACACAAAATGTGGATAACCTCCACGAGCAGGCGGGCTCCACGCGTGTGTTGCACCTCCACGGTGAGCTGATGAAGCTGCGCTCAGAGAGCAACCCAAACCTAATCTACGATATCAACGATGGCTGGGAGCAGAAGCTCGATGCGAGGGGCGAGGATGGTGCTTTGCTGCGACCATATATTGTATTCTTCGGCGAGTCGGTACCTATGTTCGAGCCTGCGTGTCAGATAGTTTCGCAGGCAGATATCCTTATTGTGGTGGGTACATCGTTGGCGGTATATCCGGCAGCATCGTTGGTCTATTATGTGCGTGACCGTCAGGTGCCGATATACCTTGTTGACCCTGGAACGCCCGACACAAGCCTAATACGTAACCCAGTAACGCATATCAAGGAGCGTGGCGCTGTAGGTGTGCCTGAACTTGTAAAACGCCTACGCGATGAGCTTGCTTAGCCATATCCGTGAGCGCAAGTGTATGCTCCGTGCTTGGTGCCACCGCCATGACTATAATACTAAGATCGCGATATTCGTGGATCTCTCGTTGCATTCGGGACGTAATAGATTTGTGGTGTGGGACTTCGAAAAGGAGACACCATTGCTTATATGCCCTGTAAGCCATGGCAGTGGTAGCCCCAAGTCTCATAAGCGCACGCCATACGCAAAGACCTCAAACGAGGATGGCTCGCACCTATCATCTGTGGGTCGTGCCCTTGTAGCCGAACGGTACGAGGGTCGCTACGGTATTGCTTACCGCCTCGATGGCCTCGATAGCAGCAACTCAAACCTACGCTCGCGCTGTGTAGTGCTCCATAGCTGGCGCTATACGACATCATTCCCGATATTTCCACTACCTACGGTGGGTAGCTTCGGTTGCCCCGTGATATCGCGCAAGATGATGCAGCGCCTCGATGCGATACTTTCTAAGCACTCGCGCGTGGTTATAGATATATTTAAGGAGTGACGCGCGTGTGTAGAGATGTGGCTTAGAAACTTTTTTCAAAAATTTTTAAGAAAAAGTTTGCAGAATAAAAAAAAGTCCTTATCTTTGCACTCGCTTAAACAAAGTTAAGCAAACATAACGATGGTGCCATAGCTCAGTTGGTAGAGCAAAGGACTGAAAATCCTTGTGTCCCTGGTTCGAATCCCGGTGGCACCACTTAAAAGAGAACTTCGAAAGAGGTTCTCTTTTTTGTTTTTTAGTTTTGTTATATTCTATGTAGAGCCGATACTTGTGAGGGCTTACTGAAAAATGCCAGTGGGGTAAGAATAATGCCCTGATTGTAAATGCAATGTTGTAGCTTTGGACATTTAGCTACTAAACGAGTATGTGCTAATATAATGATAAATATGTATACAGAAGAGGAGGAGTACGAGGAGTATCTCAGTTGGAGGGATGATATGGATAGTGTAGAACGCTATTTGGATAGGATTGAAAGCCAAATGGATGCTGAGATTGAACGATATAATCAGTCGGATATCGAGCACTGAATTAATGTGGCTGTTAGGATGGCACCCGGAATGCCAACAAACATTGGCACTAATTCATTGCGGATGCCCATGATGTAGAGGAGTATCATTGTCAAGGCTGTGGTCATAAGTCACCAAAAGGCGGCACGCCCCGTCTTCTTTGGATTTATCTTTTTGCGGTCACTCTCAGATAGCACATTGATTGAGTTTGGTTTTATGAGTATCACAACAGCACATATAGCGATAATACTAGCAAGAAGTAACATCATCTTAGGCGATTTTAATTAGTCAATCACTACGGCAAAAGTTACCCTGCCTTCGTCGTTGTGCTTTAGGCGCAATGTGCCGCCGTGGAGACGGACAATTTGTCGCGAGACGGCGAGGCCGATGCCCGAGCCGTCGGTTTTGGTGGTGAAGAATGGTGTGAAGATATTCTCGGCAACCTCGGCAGGTATTGCAGAGCCGTTGTTGGTTATCTCGATTTGGATGCGTTCCTCCGCATCAATGGTTGAGCGGATGGTTATCTTGTGGTCGCAATCCTGCGTCAAGAGTGCCTCGGTGGCGTTTTTGAGCAGGTTTACAAATACCTGCGACATCAGCGCACGGCCGGCATAGAGCAACGTATCTTCGGGTTCAAGGTGCACCTCGACAACAACGCCCTCACGAGAGGTAAGCGACACCGCCTCGGCCACCAACTCTGCGAGATAGAAGGGTGCTTTCTGCGGTGCAGGAATGCGTGTAACAGCACGGAACGAATCGACAAAGCGAAGCAGTCTATCCGAGGTTGTATGAATCGTCTCAAGACCTTGTCGCATTGTCTCTGCATCGCCCGATGACGAGAGTAGCGTGTGGCTGATAGAGGTAACGGGGGCGAGAGAGTTCATAATCTCGTGCGTAAGAATGCGGGTTAGTTTCTCCCACGACTCCACCTCCTTGCGGTCGAGCTCCTCGTGGATATTACCCACCGATATAACACGCAACATCTTACCGTCAAACTCCATCGCCGAGCAACTCAACACAAGGCTCTGCTCACCAATCTCGGTAGCATAGCGCACGGTACACTGCTCGTTAGGTGCTACGGCGTGCATAGCCTCGCAAAGCTCTTCGCTCAATACTCGCAACTGGTCGATATGGCTCAGTCGCTCCATACCCACGATGCGCAGTGCCTTGCTATTTGTCTGCGTTACCGTGCCATTCTCCATCACCACAACGATACCGACATTGGCGCACTCCATTATCAGTTGGAAATACTGCTCACGCTCCTTAATTTGCAGTTTGGCGTTGTCCAATACCTCTTTGATGCGGTTGAGCGACTGGTTTACAAAGGCATACTGCGTGTATTTTGGATTCTCGGTAAAACGGAAGGAGTAGTCGTTATTCTGCACAGCATTAAAGACAAACATCAGTCGCTTTACAATCACGCCATAAAGACTAAAAAGTCGGAAGATACAGAAGAGGATTATCGGCACACAGACAATCAAATAGGCGTGGTGTCCCGATGCCCACACATACCCACCTATGCCGGCCACCGCGATGATGACCGCCACATAAACGGCAATCTTGCCGCAAGGTATGTTGTGTATCAGTTTCACAATCCGTAGCGTTTAATCTTGTTGTAGAGTGTCTGGCGGGTGATATCGAGCTGCTGTGCCACCTGCGAGAGGTTGCCACCGCACTGCTCGATGGTGTTGGCAATAAGCTGTCGCTCCATCTCCTCGAGGGTCTGCGCCTCGGTTACGGGGCGTGTGGCAGCGTGTAGCTCGATATGGTCGGGCGCAATCATATCGCCGTCGCACATAATCACAGCCTTTTCGATAGCGTTCTGCAACTCACGGATATTGCCTTCCCACGAGTGATTTTTGAGTTTCTCCGCCGCATCTCCCGAAAGCATTAAGCCCGACTTGCCATACTTCAGAGAGTAACGCTCGATAAATCGCTCAGCAAGGGGAACAATATCCTCCTTGCGGGAGCGCAAAGGCGGGATATGTATCTGTATGGTGTTGATGCGGAAGAGGAGGTCTTGGCGGAACTCACCCTTTGCAACGGCATCGTGTAGGTCGCGGTTTGTTGCCGAGATAAGGCGTATATCAATAGGCTGAGCCTCATTCATACCTAGTGGCGTGATAGCCCTATTTTGCAGTGCTGAGAGCATCTTTACTTGCAGGTGAAGCGGTAGGTTGCCAATCTCATCCATAAAAAGCGTCGAGCCACTTGCCGTCAGAAACTTACCCTCACGGTCGGTATGCGCATCGGTAAATGCACCCTTCTTATGGCCGAAGAGTTCACTCTCGAAAAGCGTTTCGGGGATAGCACCCATATCGAGCGACACCATCGTCTTGCGGCAGCGAGCTGAGAGGCGGTGAATCTCACGAGCCATCATCTCCTTACCCGTGCCATTCTCGCCTGTAATAAGGATATTGGCATCGGTTGTGGCAACATGCTCCACAACCTTGCGTATGCGCTTCATCTCTGCGCTCTCTCCCCAATACATCTCGACGCGATTTTCGGTGGCAGGAGCAGGCTTTGTAGAGCCTTTCTTCGTCTTCTCCTTGGTGGCTTTATAGGCGTTTTGGAGCGTGGCTATAAGTTTCGCATTATCCCACGGCTTAACGACAAAATCAAAAGCACCCTCCTTCATAGCCTTAACAGCCAATTCGATATCGGCGTATGCGGTAAAGAGAACAACCTTTATTTCGGGATATTTCTGCTGTACCTCACGCAGCCAATATAAGCCCTCATTGCCCGTATTTATACCTGCATGGAAGTTCATATCAAGAAGCACGACATCGGGAGCAGCCTTCTGCAAAGTGGAAATCAAGGTATTAGGAGACGGCAGGGTCAGCACCTCCTCAAAGAATGATTCGGTGAGCAACTTCACTGCCGAGAGTATCGAACGGTTATCATCAACTATTAAGAGCTTGCCTGCCTTTGCCATATTTCTGTTTTTATTCGTTTAGTTTTGCTTCAATCTCTTCAATAGTTGGAAGTGAGCCTTTGAAGTCATCAGGGATAACTCGCTTCAATTCGTATTCTGAAATTCCTATTGGCAATGTTGTTGAGCCCAATGCGTACTCTGCAA
Organism: Alistipes sp.; assembly: GCA_045633525.1. Taxonomy (GTDB): domain Bacteria; phylum Bacteroidota; class Bacteroidia; order Bacteroidales; family Rikenellaceae; genus Alistipes. The sequence goes on from JAZQYM010000046.1 coordinate 7,710, forward strand.
CGAGGCTGTCTTTGGTTTTGCAAATCAACAAACCGATGGTAGGGTTGTCTGCCTCACTCTTAACATCTCTATCAACAGCAGTTATGTAGAACCCTAATTGTCCGAGATGTTCAGGCTTGAATCGTTCTACTTTCAATTCAATGACCACATAGCAACGCAGTTTCAAGTGGTAGAACAACAAATCTGCAAAAAACTCCTGTTCTCCAACCTGCAAACGATACTGCTCGCCCACATAAGCAAAACCATTTCCTAACTCCAATAAGAACTTTGTGATATTGGTTGTCAATGCTTTCTGCAACTCCTTTTCGTCATAATTTTGGCGAATAGTGAGAAAGTCAAAGTTGTATGGATCTTTAAGGGTTTGCTGTGCCAAATCACTCATAGGTGCTGGCAACAACCTATCGAAGTTTGTTATCGCCTTACCCTCTGCTAAATACAATTTTGTATCAAGGAAATTCAAGAGCATAGCTCGACTCCAACCATTCTCTATGGTTTTATTCACATAGAACAGCGCTTCGTCCACTGATTTACACTTTGCGATAATTTCGGTATGGTGTCCCCAAGGAATGGAAAATATAGGCAATTCCATTTCGTCAACAAGTTGTTGACTAATTATATTCGATTGACTATAAAGTTCATAGAAGCGTTTGCAGTATTTGAGATTTGTAACCGAAAAGCCCCTCATATCAGGGAATTCAGTCTTCAACTCTATGCTCAATGACTCATAGAATTTGCTTCCCCATTGTGCATCAGCCTTATGTGTAGCAATATCGCTACCCAAACGCCAATAGACTTTTAGCAATTCAGTATTAACCTTTACTGCTGCCTTTATCTGCTGCCTACGGATATAGCTCTTTATCTCTTTAATCCACTGCTTATATTCCTTATCTATTGGCATTCTATTATCCATAATGAAGTATTTATTATCTCTTACAAAGGTAATCAAATTCTCTATTATACCACATTCGTCGATGCTATTTTACAACAAAATACATTTCCTTAAAATTGATTATCAGTCGTTTGAATTCTACGGGAGGCACTGCACCTAAAGTCGCATCAAATGGTACGCTCATCAACTCGGCGTGAGGCATATCCTCAATCATATATACATCCTTCATTCCTCCAGTTAGATCTCCAATGGTCAGGTTCATATGTGGCAAAATGGCGTATTTGAGTTTACTGGTTTTGCCTGTTGCTGTCTTTCCACGCTTACGGCCGTGCTTACTTGTCGCTGGTAGCTGGTCACGATGCGCATTGTAGAAATGTGGCTCTATGGATGATTTATTACTACCCGTATCCCAAAGTATCGTTGTGGGAAGTCCATCTATTTTTGCTTGAATGTATGGGACCTTATTAAACATAAGGTTTCGAGGGGTATTGGGTAATATGTCATACTTAGATCTCAAATGCAACCTACAATGTTCGTAGTCTAACTCAATCTCGGAAAAGAGGCCTAACACGTCGTTGCCGAGAATCATACTGCAATCTGTAACGCCGACCTCACTAAGTGGCAATACTGCGCACACGACATTAACAAACTTGGCTGAACCAAGATGCAATGTATTGAGTAGCGTTAGAGAGCATCGTGTTTCGTTGAATTGTATAGAGTCAGTTGATATATTCAATTCCAACTGTTGTGCTAACTCTCTATCTATGACTGTTATTTGACTTGCAGAGTCGAGCATCACACCAAATCTTTGGTTACCACTTTCAGCCGAGAACTTTATTTGCTCGTCTTCAATTTTGAATGGGATCTCATAATTTACCCCTGTATTCGTCACCTGTATTTTTGGCCACTGTGATTTTAGACCGAAAAGCACGACATTGGTTTCGTATGCAATTCGTGTTCCCTCGTCCATATACTCCCTTGCCTGTTCAAGCAGACTTGTGCAGATGCCATAGGCGGCCTCGAAGTGTCCGAGTTTTGCCAAGTTTTCTGACATCGTCCAAAACAACGAGAATACATTACTGCCCATATGTGCGTTGTACTCGTCGTAGATACGCTGGATTTTCTCTACAGCACCCGCGGGTTTGTTGAAGTTATGGTCAAGTAATGCCCCGGAAAAGAGGCGCATATAATCGCTTAAACTGTCAGCGGATTGTTGGTATAGCTCCCTTGTTTCAAACCACTCGCTACGAGCGATAGCCTCGCCGATAGCATGATCGTATGTGTTCTCTTGTGCGACTACGCTTTGTACAAAAAATATTGCAAATAGTAGTCTTATAATTTTACGAACAATCATATAATCTTTACAATTTTTTCCTTCACAAAGTTACAACAAAATCGCACTGTGTCAAAATTTCACACACCGATTGTCTAATTATTAGACACTTTGCTAATATGACTAAAATCGTAAAATGTTGATTATCAGCATTTGGCATACTTTGGCATAGCTTTGGTACTAAATCAAGCAGAAAC
>JAZQYM010000047.1:0-6894 GCA_045633525.1 Alistipes sp.
TTAGTAATGTTAAAAGTCTGCGACTTTTTATTAGGGAAGTTAGGGAATTTAGGGAATTTAGGGAAATTAGGGAAATGGTATCACGCGAAACACTAAACTCTTTAAACTCCCTAAACTCTTTAAACTCCTTAAACTCCTTAATCTCCCTAAACCCACTCCCGACTACCGTATGTCGTCGAGTCTTTAATTGTCAACAAATTGTTATTAACAAAACCGTTTATTGAGGTTATTTCTACGAAATAAGAGCTATATTTGTAGCGTTATTGGAATACTCTCGCATAGGAGTTGCGGTGTAGAATATCGCGCTATGGAGAGTTTCGATAGAGAAAAATATATTTGACTATGGATAAGAGAGATAATAAAGATTTTGAGGATTTGGGATTAGTACCTGAGTTGTTTGATGGCAAGCATCAGGTTATCCCTATCATTTCGGGTGGTGACGACACTATCGAGGAGGTTAACATTCCCGAGTCGCTGCCTATATTAACACTTCGCAGTTCGGTGATATTTCCAGGCTCGGTGACACCTATCACCGTGGGTCGTGCCAAGTCTATTGCCTTGGTGCGTGCCGTGGAGGCTGGTGACGGTCTTCTGGGCGCAGTGCTTCAGAAGGATAGCGCCATCGAAAATCCCACACCAAAGGATATGCACAAGGTGGGAACATCGGCACGAATACTCAAGATTCTGGAGATGCCTAACGGTAACCTCACGGTTATCCTAAACGGCTTAGAGAAGATTGAGGTTTTGGAGTACACAGCCACACAGCCATACTTCCGCGCTAAGGTCTCCCCTATTAAGGATAGCGCGCCAGACTCTCAGAGCGTAGAGTTCAACGCCATTGTTGAATCTATCAAGGATGTGGCGCTTAACATCATCAACATCTCGCCAGCGATGCCTAAGGAGGCGGCGTTCGCCATTAAGAACCTCGACTCTAACCGCGCTATCATCAACTTCATCTGCTCGAATATGGAGCTTACCGACGACGACCGTCAGCAACTTCTTGAGGCACCAGGATTACTTGCCCGCTCACGCCGTCTGTTGGAGATATTGGTGCGCGAGCAGCAGCTTGCCGAGATCAAGAACGAGATACAAAACCGCGTAAAGCAGGAGATAGACAAGCAGCAGAAGGATTACTACCTACAGCAGCAGGTGCGTGTTATCCAGGAGGAGTTGGGCGATGGCACAGATGCCGATGTGGATAGGCTACGCGAGCAGGCTAAAGATAAGAAGTGGTCAAAGCATACCGCAGAGCTCTTCGAGAAGGAGGTGGCAAAGCTCGAGCGCCTAAACCCTGCCGTAGCGGAGTACTCGGTGCAGATAAACTACTTACAACTGATGCTCGACCTTCCTTGGGATGAGGTTACAGAGGACCGCCTCGACCTCGGCGTAGTGAAGGAGCAGTTGGATAAGGACCACTTCGGTCTTGACGAGGTCAAGGAGCGTTTGTTGGAGCACCTTGCCGTGATTAAGCTAAAGGGCGATTTGAAGTCGCCAATTCTCTGTCTCTACGGTCCTCCAGGAGTAGGTAAGACATCGTTGGGCAAGTCTGTTGCCGAGGCTATGGGGCGCAAATTTGGTCGTATCTCGTTGGGCGGTTTGCACGACGAGTCGGAGATTCGTGGTCACCGTCGCACATATATCGGTGCTATGCCTGGTCGTATCATCGAGACCATTAAGCGCTGTGGTGCATCGAACCCAGTTATCATCCTCGACGAGATTGACAAGGTGTCTCGCTCAAACCACGGCGACCCTTCGAGCGCCTTGTTGGAGGTACTCGACCCAGAGCAGAACACCACTTTCCACGATAACTACCTCGATACGGAGTATGACCTTTCAAAGGTACTCTTTATCGCTACGGCAAACAATATCGAGAATATCTCGTCAGCATTGCGCGACCGTATGGAGATGATTAATATCCCTGGCTACATTCTCGAGGATAAGGTCCACATTGCGCAGAAGCACCTTGTAAACAAGCAGCGCGAGGCTCACGGCATCCCTGAGGATAAGCTAAACCTCACAAACGAGGCTGTTGTGCGCATCATCGAGGACTACACTCGCGAGTCGGGTGTGCGAAGCCTCGACAAGAGCATTGCAAAAATCGCGCGTCAGCGAGCAAAGGCTATTGCGTTGAATGAGGAGGTGAAGCCTACCATCGGCATTGAGGAGATAGAGCCAATGCTTGGCAAGCCTATCTTCCACAACGACCGCTACGACATCGCTGATATGGTGGGTGTAGTGACTGGCTTGGCGTGGACACAGACGGGTGGCGATATCCTCTATATTGAGTCTATCCTAACCCCAGGTAAGGGCAAATTATCGCTTACAGGTAACTTGGGCGATGTGATGAAGGAGTCGGCAACCATAGCCTTCGAGTGGGTTAAGGCTCACCACGAGGAGCTTGGCATCGACCGCAAGATGTTCGAGGAGTACGACCTCAACATCCACGTTCCCGAAGGTGCAGTGCCTAAGGATGGACCATCGGCAGGTATTACAATGGTAACATCTATAACCTCCACATATACAGGTCGCAAGATTAAGGAGCGTATCGCTATGACTGGCGAGACTACGCTTCGCGGTAGAGTTACTGCCGTGGGTGGCTTACGCGAGAAGACCCTTGTGGCTAAGCGCGCTGGCATCACCGACATCATCCTCTCGGAGGAGAATCGCAAGGATATCGAGGAGATTAGAGCAGAGTATGTGGAGGGTCTAACGTTCCACTACGTAAAGACCAATAACGAGGTGTTGGAGTTAGCACTACTATAATTCTATGAGATTAAAGGAGTTCATAAGCAAGTTGGAGGCTGAGGGCGAACTTATTCGCGTCAAAACGGAGGTAAGCCCCAAGTTCGAGATATGCGAGATTACCGACCGCATCTCCAAAATGGAGGGTGGTGGCAAGGCGATACTATTCGAGAATAGTGGCACCGACTACCCCGTGCTTATGAATATGATGGGTTCGGATAGGCGCATAGCTATGGCGCTGGGCGTAAACGACCTCGAGGAGATATCCGAGCGCATAGATAACCTACTAAAGGGGGCGCTATCTCCAAAGAACAACCTTTGGGATAAGCTCAAGATGCTGCCTCTACTCAAGGATGCAGCTAAGTGGTTTCCGCATAAGAGCAACAGCCGTGGCGAGTGTCAAGAGGTGGTATGGCGTGGCGAGGAGGCTCGTCTAAGTCGTCTGCCAATACTCACATCGTGGGGTTGCGACGGTGGACCATTCATAACACTACCAATGGTAGCCACCGTAGATCCCGAGTCTGGCATTCCGAACCTCGGTATGTACCGTATGCAGATCTTCGACGACAAGACTACGGGTATGCACTGGCATCGTCATAAGACGGGAGCACGCCACTACGACGCTTATAAGCGCCTCGGAAAGCGTATGCCCGTGAGTGTAGCTATTGGTGGCGACCCTGCCTATATCTACTCTGCAACAGCCCCTATGCCCGACAATATGGACGAGATGTTGTTGGCCGGTATGCTTCGTCAGAAGCCCGTTAAGCTCGTTAAGTGTCTTACAAACGAGCTCTACGTGCCAGCCGACTGTGACTTTGTGCTCGAGGGCTATGTAGACCCTACGGAGGAGCTCACCGTGGAGGGACCTTTTGGCGACCATACGGGTTTCTACTCCCTTACAGATCTATATCCGAAGTTCCATATCGAGGCTATCACCTCGCGCCGTGATGCCATCTACCCCGCTACTATCGTAGGCGTACCACCTATGGAGGATGCCTATATCGCTAAGGCTACGGAGCGTATATTCCTTGCCCCAATACGCCTTGCCGTGCAGCCCGAGGTCGAGGACCTCTATATGCCAATGGAGGGCACAGCACACAATATAGCCTTAGTATCTATCCATAAGCGCTACTTGGGTCAGCCCAACAAGGTGGCGCAGGGTCTATGGGGTGCTGGGCAGATGATGTTTAACAAATACTTAGTCATAACACCTGCCGATACCAACCTACGCTCTAAGGAGGCTATGTTTGGGCTTCTAAGAGGTCTCAACCCACACAAAAACCTTATATGGTCGGAGGGTATCCTTGATGTCTTGGACCACGCTACACCAACCACGGGCTACGGCTCGAAGTTAGCTATCGACCTTACGGATATAGATCCTACGAGCGCCAAGACAACCTTCAGCGCACCTCGCACAGCACAGCCATACGGTGGCGTGGAATACTTCAACACGGAGTTTACCGAAGAGCTCGGATTGCTACTCCTCTTTGCCGAGCGCGAGTGGCACGAGAAGATTGATGTAGAGGGCTACCTCAATCACAACAATATTACCAATATTAAATATGTAGCACTCTTCGACAATGGTGCTGTGGGTAGTATGCGTCCTTCAGATTTGCTCTGGCTCGCAGCTGCCAATACCGACCCTAAGCGCGACATTAGCATCGCGGGTGACATCCTCATCGTAGATGCTCGCTCGAAGCGCCCAGGCTATGGCGATAACCCACCACGCTTCCCTAATGTAGTGACCTCGACACCAGATGTTATCCGTATGGTGAGCGAGAGGTGGAGTGAGTACAACATTGGTGAGTTCATCGAGTCGCCATCACGTCGCTACCGTAAGCTATGGCTCTCGGACGAGGCACAGTGGTAACAAATGAGTAGTCAAGGTCCATATAGAGTATCAGCCGTAGTGTGGGTAGCGGTGCTATGCGCCACTATCTTAGTCATCGCACTACTCTCGAAACCAAACAACGATAGAGTATCTCAACAGACTCCACAGCCTCTGCCACAACAAGATAGCATTATAGTAAAGGACGTTGAGGCTAAGCCATTCGACCCCAACACTGCCGACTACCGCACGATGTTGGATGCAGGCATACCACGCGAGGTAGCCGTAAGCCTACTAAAGTGGCGCGAGGCGGGCAAGGTATTTCGCATCAAGGAGGATGTAGCGCTATGTTACAATATGACCGATTCGATCTACTTCGCCTTGGAACCATACATCACCATAGGCGAGGAGTACCGCATAAAGCCTAACACGGAGGAGTATAAACCGCACCCTATCACAACCGTAGAACGCCACATCGAATATACCCCATTTAAGATAGATACCGCCACGGCAGAGTATCTGCAGACATTAGGCTTCTCCATACGCCAAGCCAAACTCATAATCCGCTACCGCGATATGATTGGTGGCTACAGTGATATGGCAGAGTTCGAGGAGTGCTATGCCGTAGACTCCATAATGGCAGCGCGTCTACGTCCATATATCATCTTCGAGGATAGAGACACCGTGGAAACCAAGCCCAACAAGCTGGAGCTACCTATAGATATAAATAGCGCCGACTCTGCTACCCTTGTAAGCCTTAATGGCATCGGTCCTAAGAGTGCCGTACACATCCTCCGATACCGTCAATTGTTGGGCGGATACTACTCAAAAACGCAAATTTCGGAGCTTGAAGTGGTTACAGAGGAGAATTTTCAGAAGATTTTACCACAAATTTACTGCGATAGTGCTAAAATTAAAAAAATATTTATTAACTTTGCGCGCTCAAAAGAGTTAGAGGTTCATCCGTATGTATCGAACCAGATGCTCAAGAGAATAATTAACTACCGTGAATTGAAAGGAGGTTGGAGTACCATAGAAGAGATGATTGAGACTAACATACTGAGTACAGAGGAAGCAGCAATGCTTGCCCCATATCTCGATTTTGGTACAAGCCCTGAGTAGATTTAAGCATCGGTCCCGAGCGACAAGGTTGCAAAGGACAAACTAAAAACCCAACTTAAGGGTAGTTAAGTGGAGAGACCCGCCTAAGAGGTCAAACAGAACAAAGATTACTAATATAAAAAAGAATAGAATTATGATTATCATGCAGGTTAAGGAGGGTGAGAACATCGAGCGCGCCCTTAAGAAGTTTAAGCGTAAGTATGAGCGTACTGGTGTATTGAAGGAGCTTCGTCGTCGTCAGTACTTCACAAAGCCTTCAATCGCAAAGCGCGAGGCTATGCAGCACGCTATCTATGTTGAGCACACTTACCGTCAGGAGGAGTAATCATTTTAGATAAAGAGCAATAGGTCAGATAACTTCGGTTTTCTGACCTATTTTTATAGGTTATACAAAATAAAATTCATATCTTTGTGTAACTAATAAAATCACAACAATATGAGCGTACACGTTATCGACCACCCATTGGTACAGCATAAGCTAAGCATTATGCGTAATAAGGAGACCTCAACATCACAGTTCCGTCAATCGCTACAGGAGATTTCTATGTTGATGGGTTACGAGGTTACCCGCGACTTCCCACTAACATACATAGATATCGAGACCCCACTACAGCCTATGAAGGCACCTACGATTGCGGGTAAGAAGGTGGTAATCACACCTATCCTCCGCGCAGGACTCGGTATGGTGGATGGTCTTTTGACCCTTATCCCTTCGGCTCGCGTAGGACATATCGGTATGTACCGCGACGAGGAGACCTGCAAACCGGTATTCTACTACTACAAGATGCCAGCAAACAAGGACCGCCTCGTTATCCTTACCGACCCGATGCTTGCCACTGGTGGTAGCGCCTGCGATGCTATCACACGCCTCAAGGAGGACGGCTTCAAGAATATCCGTATGATGGCATTGGTAGCCTCCCCTGAGGGTATTAAGGCTGTTAACGAGGCTCACCCCGATGTAGATATCTACGTTGCCTCTATTGATGAGGGTATGAACAAGAAAAAGTATATCCTCCCAGGTCTTGGCGATGCTGGCGACCGTATCTTCGGTACAAAGTAGGAGAACTACTATAACAACACCAAGTGGTTGACTAAAAAGTAACTTAGCCAATCCTTATAACCTAAGAGAGTGAATAAAAAGATGTAGTTTTAGGCTTGCGAAGCCCGAAAAAGCGGAGTTTACTGAGCGTAAATGAGCATTT
>JAZQYM010000048.1:0-7826 GCA_045633525.1 Alistipes sp.
CTCGCCATTAGCGCTACTATAGACCTGAGCACCATTACGGATAGCCACCAAGGCATCCTCAATCCTGCGACCCTCAACAACACTTCCGTCGTCTTGGAGTCGTCCACGAGTCTTTACAATCGCCTTCTGCTGTCGCTGCTGCGCTTCGACAACGGTGGGCATTGCCAATATCAAACCTATAAGTAGTAATGCTATGCGTTTCATAATAAGATATTTATATTCGCATTTATGCAAGATGATTCTATTTATCGCGCACTATCTTAAATCCGAGTTTTGTTATCAGCTTCAGCGTCTCCACAGCGGTATCTCTATCATACTCACGCTCCTGCTCTGGAAGCTCCTCGTATGCGACCATACAGGGGTGGTGCTTAAGGGCATCGTTGCGCTCCGAGCCATATATCCAGCCTTGCTGGATACGGTTTTGTGCCCACACCTCGTGCACGTTTTTAGCCATATCCTCTACAAGTGCATTCAACTCCTCTGGCAACTGGACATCACTTGTATCCACTGGTTGCGGTATATAATTTTTACTCATAGTTCTCGCTATTTTGTGATATCCTTATTGAGCTCGGCATATATCCTTGGGAGGATTTTCGATAGTCCTCGGTCGTACTGGATGCTACTGCCATCAATCTTCTTTAGCACCTCAAATGAGCAGATATCGTAGTGTGCCATCTCGCCCTTTTTAGGATTCTTTCGTCTAATATCCGCCATTACCTCAGCCTGCTCTGCATCAGTCAAAGGTCTATAACCCAAAAGAAGCTGTTCCATATTCCAGCGCGAATGCTCCGTCGTTGCCAAAGCTTCTATCTCGCTAACATCCAACTCCCTATTATCAGACCACCTAATACTACGAAGCTTGGTCCACATAGAGTTGGCTGCATAGATATTTGACCACCACTTGGCAACATCCGACTTATTAAGACCTTCGCCCTCGTCGATATTTTGATCCAATCGACCATACTCATTGCCCAACATTTCGGCAATCCTCTCAGCATCGGTGATAATCTTGGAATCGTAACACTCGGATGCCATACCAAAGGGGCGCAGCTTATTATGAAGAGGATTTATCTGCTTAGTACCCTTATGTGTCATCTGGCTGATAAGCGAATCGCCATAACGGTTGTAAACCAAGATCTGATTAACCCCTTCGTAGATATCCCTATCGAGATACAACGCCGCAGCAAGGCAACGACTTGGCTCAGGAAGACACATCGCTATTGTCACACAGCTATTGGTATCGCGAACAACCGAAGAGATATAGCTCTGCACGCTCTCACTCTCTATACCGCCATTCACAAACTCCCACTCAACATCGATAAAGTCGCCACCTATATGGTCATAGCCCTCTGGCGTATGTGTCTTACTCCACACAAGCTTATCCTCCTCAACAGCGCCACAACGCCAATGCGAAAGTTTGAAGAGCTCACGTAATCTACCAATAAAAAACTCCTTCTCCTCCATAGCTTTCACATCTACAAAGGTAATCTTCGTGCGAATCTTTCGCTCCTTATCGTAGTTAGGATAGTGCGCCAAATGGGCAGCCTCGATAGCCATAGCAACACCCATACGTGACATACCAACAATAAATAGATGCACATACCTATCGCTATCACGTGTAATGCCCTCAGCGCCCTCCAATGGAAGGTAGCCACAACTACGCTCTAACTTCAACTGGTCTACCTCCTTGTTGATAAACACCCTCTGCGCCCACATCTCATAGTAACTAAATGGCTTAAAATTAATAAAACTCTTAATCTCGCCACTTATCTCCGAAAATTGGAAAATGGAGAACGAGGTCTGATACTCGAACATTACACGGCACGTCATCCTAAGAGCGGACTGCCTGCGAGCAAGTCGCACTCTGAGAGCTTGCATAAACCTCCTTTTCTGCTCGCCAGCACTCTGCATAGAGCTATCCAAACGAGCAATCGTAGAGCCAATACTCTTGATTGTCTTGACCCTGCAAGTAGCAACGGCATTTTCGTGTATCAACGACAACGCCTTCATATTCATCGTGTCGTGATACGATTCGACATCATCTGTGCGTGTATCCTCACCAATAATATAGACATCCTTTGCCCTGCCCACACACAACGCTTTGATATCATGATCAGAATCTCTTTTTCCGTAGTAGATAATAATTCGGCGCTGATGCCTTTCGGCAAGAGTAGAGAATAGTTCTCGCCTAAAACTCTCGACATCGCACGAGGTCTGAATAAGGATATATGGCTTGAACAGCCTCCTCTGAGAGTCAATCTCAGCAAGCACCTGGTTAACAATACCTATAGCAACATCATTACCACCAACAATCACATAGTGACTCTTCAAATTCAAGAACCACCTATAGCGCACCTCACCCTTTGACCACTTCTCTTTACGCGAATCTATCCATCCAACAATAGAGGATACCAACAAGCCATTTAGAAGAAAGACTCCTAAAATTGCAATAAGACCCGCCCAGCCACGACCACTCTTTGTTGATGTAATATGCTGATTTCCAGGATCAATAAAGTGATAATAGACACTCCATAGTAGAGGTGGATCGACCTGCTTTGTCTTTAAACTAACGGTTGGTGTAGGTGTAAGATCCGAGCTATATAGCACCGGCTCGTAAACAAACTCCTGAGATGCACCTATAGATACCTCGCCACACAATTTATCGGACTGAATAAGACACGCTAACAGCGACGGCATTAGAAGGACAACAGATACCACCTTGCGCAAGAAGTTCCCGCGATATATGTACCAATCGAACTTAGGCTTCAGCACCCACAGATACAACACACGAAGAATATACAACGCACATAATATAGCGCCAGCGATGGTTAAGCCATCCAAAAACTTAGACTCCGGCTTAACAAATAGTAGCGCTAAGGTTGTTATACCTGTTACGATTGCGGCATAATCAACTACCCAACCCCAAAACTTTCTCATATTATATTTTCTAAAAGATATACCCACTTATGCAAATATAATAAAAATCGCTTAAACATTGGTAAAAAGAGTGATTATTTATATTAAGAAAAGAAATCGTCCCAAAGAGACTATCTGTTTCAAAAAATAATTCTATCTTTGTTAATGTATGAAAATCGAAGAAGCAATACTATACTGTCTCGCGAGTCAAAATCGAGGAATGCGCACAGAGCAGATCGCAGAGATGATCAACCGTCAGCGCTTACATATACGCAAAGATGGACAACCAGTCACATCCAATCAGGTGTATGCCGTTGTATGTCGCTACCCCGATATGTTTGTTAAGAGCGAGGGACGCATTATGTTGATGATTTAAAATGAATAGAGAGCCTATGTTCAACGAGAAGATTGTTATTGTTACTGGAGGTGCCAACGGCATCGGACGCTGCATCGCAGAGGAGTTCCGCGCTAATGGCGCAACAGTATATGTAATCGACAAGCAGGAGGGTAAGCACTTCGTAGGCGACATCTCGCATAAAGAGGTCTTAGAATCGTTTGCATCGGAGATACTAAGCAAGCACAACAAAGTGGATATAATCATCAACAATGCCCTACCGCTGATGAAGGGCATAGATGAGTGTTCATACGAGGAGTTTGAGTACGCCCTTGCTGTTGGTGTGACAGCACCATTCTATTTAGTCAAACTCTTTATGCCTCACTTAGCCGATGGCGCCTCTATTATAAATATATCCTCTTCACGCGACCGTATGAGCCAACCGCAGACTGAGAGCTATACAGCAGCTAAAGGGGGCATAGCCGCACTAACACACGCATTAGCTGTAAGCCTCGCAGGAAGAGCAAGAGTAAACTCTATTTCACCTGGATGGATAGATACTGCCCATACCACGTATAAAGGTTCCGATGCAACACAACACCCCGCAGGACGAGTAGGCAATCCGCACGATATTGCCAATATGGTGCTATTCCTTTGCTCCGACAAAGCAAGCTTTATTACTGGCGAAAATATCTGCATCGACGGCGGCATGACCAAACAGATGATATATCACGGAGACCACGGCTGGAATCTCAAAGATTGAGAGCACCCGTGCCACAGGACTGCGGGGAACCGATTTTGCAAAAAAACAAAAAAGTCTCAGAGATTTCTGAGACTTAATTTTGAGCGGAAAACGAGACTCGAGCCCGCGCTGCGCGCGGACAATTATCGCGAACTTATATTTACACCCCCGACCCCTGAAAGGGGCGAGTGGGGTCGCTTCGTGCGAGTCATCGTGTCAAACGAAAAAAGCAGTCCGTTTGGACTGCTTCTTCGTTTGAGCGGAAAACGAGACTCGAACTCGCGACCCCAACCTTGGCAAGGTTGTGCTCTACCAACTGAGCTATTTCCGCAACACTAACACCTTAAAATTTTACGATTACAACCTTTTCGATTGCGAGTGCAAAGGTACTACATTTTTTTTATCCTGCAAATTTTTTCGCAACTTTTTTGTAAAAAATTTTCACTTTCTTTATTTGTCGTTGCGACAAACGACATTAACACACTGATTAACTGCACATTATCACACCAACGAATTTTTGCCCTCAAAATCGATTTTTCTAAGAAAAATCTATGTTTATCTATACAAATTTGCAAAATCGCGATTTCGGAGTTTTGCAGGATTTGTCGAAAAGGCTCGATTTTCTATGGTTACTCCCCTCGTTTTTGCAGATTTCAGTCGCTATTTTCCGATTTCATTCTCTGCAGATGCCACATTTGGTGTCCAAAAAATGGTTTTGTGCCCACACGATCAAAGCCAAGTGAGGCGTATAATCTCTCGGCATCGGGGTTTTCGTAGTCGACAATAAGCCCCACGCGGTCGTGTCCGTCAACAAAGGCGCGTGCGCAGAATGCCTCGACCAAGGCTCTACCAACGCCCAAACCGCGATACTCCGCAAGCACGCCGATAGAGTCGAGGTAACACTCTCCAGGTTCGGTCTCGTCCACAATATTTGGCACACGCCCCACGCATTGGCGTAGAACAGCAAAAGTGCCCTCTCTAAGCACGTATAGCTGTGCACCGTCATATCCCACCACTGCACCTGCGATATGACCCTCAACCTCGGCTACGACAGCATTACGCCAGCTATACTGCGTAGCCTCGCTGCGAGCAATCTGGGCAAGAACTGCCATATAGTCATCGCCACAATAGTCACGCAGAGCTGTCTCATCGCCTATCGCCATAGCTACAGCCATAGCGATAATCTCGGCATCCTCGCGCGTAGCGTGGCGCGTTATGATTGTAGGGGTTGTCATCTAAAACTTTAGCGGAACATTATTACGCTTTAGGAAGTTGCTCCATCCAGTGCGCTGATCGAATATACTATCCTCGTAGCCCGACTCGTCATAGTTGCGTTCTTCCCACTTCGCGGCATTGGTAAAGGTTACGCTATGATGCAGATTGTTCTTATTTACTGTAATCGTTGCGTAGCACACCGATTGTGCCGCCTTCGAAGCTTTACGCAGAGCCTCTGCCTTGGCATTTAGATCGGCATTATTAAATGCCGATGCTGCCTTTCTTGCGATATCGCCGAGGTCGTAGGTGAATGATTGGCGCAGATACTCCGTATCGTAGATCTCCTCATCGCTCATAAACTGACCCAAGAAGAAGTAGGACATAGCCATTTTCTGCTCCATATCAGATATCGATGCGCCATACTTAGCTTTGAAGGCATCCTCACCTATAGCATCGCTCTCATCGTAGAGGGCAAGAATTGCATCTGTGAACTCCTTTGTAGCCTCGACAATAGCCTCTACCTTGCGGCAGTCGGTCAATATAAAGTCGATGCTCTCGTAGATATAGTCCGTATTTGTAATCGTGGTGTTGATATCCTGCGTCAGATAGTTTTGTATTCCAGCGACAAAGGCCTCGTCGCTATCATCCTCCAACTCTCGTTCGAACATCAGCACAAGATAGTTTAGCTCCGTGGTAAACATTATCGAGATATGGCTCGAGGCAAGGATATAGTCGGAATATGGAGAGAGAGCCGTAACATACTCGATGGTATTCATCAAGCATGAGCCCAAGAATATCATTCCAAAGTGGGTATCAGCCTGATTCAAAGCCACCTCCAACTCCGCACAGCTTATATAGCGACCTGTATCGGTATCGCGGAGGATGCCTCGCGTACTCTCCACAGCATCATTTATACCCACCTCGGGATGCCAGCCGTTGCCGTGACCCGAGAAGACAATAATATACTTATCGGCTGGGGCCACCTCCTTGCTCCACCTGATAAACTCAGCGATATTCTCTGGCTCGTTTATAGCGTAGTCGTTGCCACCTATAAGCTCGAAGTCAAACTCGCTATGATCCTTATCCAAGTATAGACGATAGGTGTTACCCTCGCCATTGGTATACTTACCCTCGTAGCCCTTCGACCACTTTATGCAGGATGTAAACTTTACATTTCTCTTAAACGGACGGCGCTCGAAGTAGCCAATACTCATCTCAATAGCGAGGTCCAATCCGCGACCCGCCATAACATCCGCAGCACCACCACCCGAGGCGTAATACATAATCGTATAAGTAGGTAGCTCTGGTTTCTCCTCATCGGGCAACTCAATCTCCACCGTAGGACCCTTCACGCGCTCCGACTCATCAGCACACGCCACCGCACCAAGCACAAATAACGCCAACGTCAGAATCGCATATATACACTTTTTAACTTCCATCTCACCAAATTCTTAGAGGTGCAAATATAATATTTTTTAGTTATACTCCACACCTTTATACTATATAGACCGTCTAACGACCTCTTATTGAATGATTATAGTTTGGATTTTATTTCTTCTATTATATCGCGTACATTGACAACATAAGTATGTTCTGCGCCATATACCTTCTCAAGAATTGCTAACGCCTTCTGATAATAATCCAAGGCTGTATCATAATCGCCCTTATCATCATATATACCGCCAATATTACTATAAATAGTTGCCAACGCACGATGTTCAGCACCCAGAGTCTTTTCTCGAATTGCTAATGACTTATGATAATAATCTAAGGCCTTTTCATATTCCCCTTTTTCAGAATAAATAAAGCCGATATTATTATAACTAATCGCCACATCAGGATGTTCCTCTCCAAAGACCTTTTCACTAATTGCTAAGCTTATTTGGAAAAAATCTATAGCTTTATCATAATCACCTTTATCGAAGTAAATCGCGCCAATATTATTATAACATGTTGCCACAAGTGGATGTTCTGCCCCCAAAACTTTCTTCCAAATTACTAATGCCTTTAGATAATAATCCAAGGCTGTATCATAATCCTCCTTCTCCTTATATATAAAACCAATATTATTATAACTGAGTGCAACATCTGGATGTTCGGGATCTAAAACCTTTTTCCTAATTGCTAACGACCTCTGAAAATAATCCAAGGCTGTATCATAATCGCCCTTATCATCATATATAGCACCAATATTATTATAAATAGTTGCCACATCAGGATGTTCAGCACCTAAAACTTTCTCATAAATAACCAACGCTTTTTGATGATAATCTAACGCTATATCATAATCACTTTTAAAAAACAAGTAAACAGAACCAATACTGCAATACGATGATGCTACTGCAATATCTTCTGACCCCAAAACCTTCTCACGAATCGCCAAAGCCTTTTGATAATAATCCGAAGCTGTTGCATAATCACCTTTATCGAAGTAAATAGAACCTATATTATCATAAATAGTTGCCACATCAGGATGCTCAGCACCCAAAACTTTATCAAAAATAACCAACGCTTTTTGACGACAATCCAAAGCCTTTTCATATTCTCCTTTCTCATAATAAATAAAACCAATATTATTATAACTATCAGACACATCTGGATGTTCGGGGTCTAAAACCT
>JAZQYM010000049.1:0-36510 GCA_045633525.1 Alistipes sp.
GCTGTCTTGTCAACACCGAAGATATCAACTACGCCACACTCCTCAGTCTCGGTGATAGTGATTGTAGTGCCAGTAGTCTTCTGAATATCCTGGATAACCTTACCGCCAGGACCGATAACAGCACCGATGAAGTCCTTTGGAATCTTGATCTGAACGATGCGTGGCACGAACTCGCGGTAATCCTCGCGTGGCTCTGCGATGCAATCGGTAATCTTGCCCAAGATGTGCATACGACCCTTGCGAGCCTGCTCCAAAGCGGTTGCCAATACCTCGTATGAAAGGCCATCAACCTTGATATCCATCTGTGTAGCGGTGATACCGTCCTTTGTACCTGTAACCTTGAAGTCCATATCGCCCAAGTGATCCTCGTCACCCAAGATATCAGACAACACAGCCCAACGACCAGTTGCAGAGTCAGAGATAAGACCCATTGCAATACCAGAAACTGGCTTGCGAAGCTTAACACCTGCATCCATAAGTGCCAATGTACCAGCACATACAGTAGCCATTGATGATGAGCCATTAGACTCCAAGATATCTGATACTACGCGCACTGCGTATGGGTTCTCCTCGCCTACTGGCACCATAGGCTTCAACGCACGCCAAGCCAAGTGACCGTGACCAATCTCACGACGGCTCAAGCCACGTGCTGGACGAGCCTCACCTGTAGAGAATGGAGGGAAGTTGTAGTGCAATACGAACTGCTCAGTACCCTGAACCAAAACCTCATCCTTCTGCTTCTCGTCGAGCTTAGTACCGAGGGTTACGGTTGTGAGTGACTGTGTCTCACCACGAGTGAAGATAGCTGAACCGTGTGCGCAAGGTAGGTAGTCAATCTCGCACCAGATAGGACGAATCTCATCAGTGCGACGACCATCCAAACGCTTACCCTCGTCGAGGATCATATTACGCATAGCCTTCTTCTGAACGTCGTCGTGGAAGTACTTGTGGATAAGTGGAGCCTTCTCCTCGAGCTCCTCCTCTGTATAGCGTGAAGCGAACTCAGCCTCCAAAGCGTCGAAGGCCTCAGCACGCTCGTGCTTCATAGTACCGCTTGTAGCGATAGCGTATGCCTTATCGTAAAGCTCTGTGATGATAGTCTGGCGAAGCTCCTCGTCGTTAGTCTCGTGGCAGTACTCGCGCTTAACATCCTTACCGAGCTCCTTCATAAGCTCAATCTGAACAGCACAGTGCTTCTTAATCTCCTCGTGTGCGAACATAATAGCACCGAGCATAACCTCCTCAGATACCTCGTTCATCTCACCCTCAACCATAAGGATGTTGTCGATAGTACCACCAACCATAATATCAAGGTCGGCGCTCTTCATAGCCTCGAAGCCTGGGTTGATTACATACTCTCCATTGATACGTGCAACACGCACCTCAGAGATAGGACCACCGAATGGGATATCAGATACTGCCAACGCAGCAGATGCAGCCAAACCTGCAAGAGCATCTGGCTGAATATCCTTCTCAGCCGAGATAAGGTTTACGGTTACGAAAACCTCAGCGTGATAGTCTGCTGGGAAGAGTGGACGCAATGCACGGTCGATAAGACGCGCAACCAAAATCTCAGAGTCGCCAGCCTTACCCTCGCGCTTCATAAAGCCACCTGGGAAACGACCACACGAAGCGTACTTCTCCTTATACTCCACCTGAAGTGGCATAAAGTCGGTACCCTCCTTAGCATCCTTCGCAGCAACAACAGTACCCAAAAGCATTGTGTCGCCCATACGTACAACCACCGAGCCATCAGCCTGCTTGGCAAGCTTACCAGTCTCGATCATAATCTCTCGACCGTCAGCCAAGGTGATTGTCTTCTGTACAGCATTGTACAACTTGTTAACTTCCATAAAATCTTAAAAAACCTCTAAAAAATTGTCATCAAATATATGTCGTAACATATAGAATTTTCGTGTAAATGAAGGCAGCGCCGAGCGCCACCTTCATTCGCTGCACTTCCGTACTACTTACGGAGGTTAAGAGTCTTGATGATAGCGCGGTAACGCTCGATATCAACCTCCTTCAAGTACATAAGCAACTTACGACGCTTACCTACAAGACGCAACAAAGAACGCTGCGTACCGAAGTCGTGACGGTTGCTCTTCATGTGCTCGGTAAGGTGGTTGATACGGTAGGTGAATAACGCGATCTGGCTCTCAGGTGAACCTGTGTCGGTTGTAGACTTGCCGTATTGGCCAAACAACTCCTGCTTCTTCTCAGGTGTCAAATACATAGAATTTAAAGTTTTATGGTACGCACCTTGTTGATTTCCTGAAGGTTACGCACCTGGTTCCACTCCACGACAGATCATCCTTACCCGTGATCCTGCCGGAGCGTGGCGCAAAGATAAATCATTTTTCGCTAACAACAAGCCTTTTTCCAAAGAAAAAGAGGAATTTTTCAAAAATATTTTCATCAAAAATCTCTACCCAACAAAAAATTTCTTTTTCTGACCGAAACAATAGAGCTAATAAAGACCTGAAATATGAGTTTTATATCTTTTTTATTAACCATATTCATATACTACATTGACAATATAACATTCACACAAACCGCATAACTTTTCTATTTTTCCATAAGATGTGCGATTTTTCCGTATAAGAATTGTAGAAAAACGGAAATTTTGACTACCTTTGTCGCGATTAAAAAATAGATAAATAAAGAGACCCCGAAATGTTTTCACGTCTACGCACTACGATATTGTTCACACTCACCATTTTAGTCGCCATACTTTCGTATGGTTGTGGGGAACGTAGTCGTTACATCGAGATAAATAGCGAGGCTCTCGGCACATTCATTCAGGTGAAGTGCAACACTACTCTTGACAGCGAAACGATTTCTAATATCATCCAAGAGGTGGACCAAGAGTCGAAAAACTCGATGTCCATATTCGCCACAAACTCACTTCTAAATCGCATAAACCGCAACGAGACCGACTCGTTGGATTGCCATATTGCGCGCAACATCGAGTTGGCACACCGCTTCTCGGAGCTTAGCGAC
The DNA here is from genome assembly GCA_045633525.1 of Alistipes sp. GTDB lineage: Bacteria > Bacteroidota > Bacteroidia > Bacteroidales > Rikenellaceae > Alistipes. Next base: position 3,004 of record JAZQYM010000049.1, read on the forward strand.
GGCGCTTACGATATCACCATTAAGCCCCTCACCGATGCCTACGGCTTTGGCAGAGAGGAGGCAGCAAATGAGGTCAACATCGACTCGTTATTGGAGTTCGTGGGCTACGAGTTGCTTACAATCGAGGATGGTCGTCTTTGCAAGGCTGACAACCGCGTGGAGATAGATTTAAACTCTATCGCTAAGGGCTATACGGTTGACCTTGTAGCAGAGCGCTTGGAGGCTTTGAATATCGAGGACTATATGGTCAACATTGGCGGTGAGATACGATGCAAGGGACGCAACGCCCAGGGCGAGAGCTGGTCTATAGGCATCGAGACCCCATACGACGGCAATATGGAGATGGACTCTTTCGAGCGCATTGTCCACGTAACCGACAGAGCGGTAGCCACATCGGGAAACTACCGTCGCTTCTACCTCACCTCAGAGGGCGAGAAGGTGGCACACACGTTAGACCCTAAGAGCGGTCGTAGTGCTGTGAGCAACCTACTATCGGTGACGGTTATAGCGCCTACGTGTGCCGAGGCTGATGCCGCAGCAACGATGCTGATGTCGCTCGGTGCAAGCCATAGAGCGGAGAGCGTAGCCAAGTTCTGCCACGAGGAGTATGGCTGGGACTACTACCTAATATTTGCTGCTAACGAGGGCTACCACACCGTAGGATCAATAGAGTAATTGAGGGGTTGAGAGCATAACTGATAAATGAAGGCACTACTACTATACAACACCAAATCAGGAAAGGGACGTATCCAAAAGCAGACTGCTAAGATACGCGCAATCTTTGCGGAGGCTGGTATCGATATCACCCCTCGCAAGATTGACTTTCACAGCTCACCTTTCGAGGGTGCTGAGGATACGGAGTTGGTGGTGGTATGTGGTGGCGACGGCACGGTAAACTACGTTGTCAACACGATGAAGGGTGCAGGGTTGGACCCTATATTGGGCATTATACCTGCAGGCACAGCAAACGACTTTGCGAATGCCATAGGTATGAAGAGTTCAATCCTCGGTGCAGCACGACAGATAGCTAATGGTACGGTAAGAGGTGTAGACTGTGGCAAGGTGAACGATAAATACTTTGTAAACATCCTAAGTTTCGGAGTCTTTACCACCACCTCGCAGCATACATCCGACGCAGCCAAGCATAGAGTAGGCAAGCTCGCCTACCTCGGCGCTGGTATGGTGGACCTCTTCAACCTACACGACATTCCTATCACGCTACGCTACGACGGCAAAGAGGAGAAGTTCGATGCTGCGATGTTCCTCGCCTTCAACGGCAACAGCGCAGGACAGTTTAAGTTAGCACGCACGGCTAACGTCGAGGATGGCAAGCTTGACATCCTTGTATTGGACTACAAGCGCAGGGTACGCACCTGCTGGAATATGGTGAACTACCTTATCAGCCACGACTCGGAGGCGGTGCATCACCTTCAGTGCCAGAAGTTGGAGCTACACTGCGACATCGACGAAGATACAGATATTGACGGACAGCCAGGACCACGTATGCCACTAAGCATCGAGTGTTTGGCTGGCGCACTAAAGATAAAAGCATAAACAAAGATGAAACAGGACGGTATAAAGAGAGCCTCGATAGACAAGCTCAAATCGCGCTTCGAGACCTCGTACTACTCGGAGGATATGGTTATCACACCATTGGTGATGTTCCGTGAGTTGGACGACCTCACAGCCTTGATACAGGGTGTATCTATAGGTGTTACGGTGAGCGGTACTGCCAAGATTAAGATCAATGGCAAGTTCCACGAGCTACGCCCTAATACCCTCTTTATCTTCAACGAGAACACAGTTATCGAGCAGGTTAAGGCATCGATACGCTCGTCGGGATATATGATCACCTACTCGCGCCAGTACCTTAACAGCATCCACGTCGACACCCAAGACCTGATTTCGATATATCACGGCTTCTTGGATGACCCTTGTGTGCAGGTAGATCCCGAGGAGGCAGCATATATCCACGATATCTCGAAGCTTATGCGCTCGGTGTTGTGCGACTACGCCCCTACGCCTAACCGCGAGAAGATCATCAGCTCGCTCTTTGCCGCGATGTTCCACTACGTGATGGGCATCCTCCAGAAGCATAGCCTCCCTGCAGGCAATGATAGCGTAAGCAACCGCACCGACGAGCTCTTTAACAAGTTCCTCGACCTCTTGCGCGAGTATTGTAGCACGGAGCGTAGCGTGGAGTTCTACGCCTCGAAAATGGGCATTACCCCAAAGTATCTCTCTCTTATCCTTAAGAAAAAGAGCGGTCGCAACGCCTCAAAGCTTATCGATGAGGCTGTAGTATATGAGGCTAAGCGATTGTTGAAATATTCGGGTATGAGCATCAACGAGATTGCCCTTAAGCTCAACTTCGCATCGCAGAGCTTCTTTGGCAAGTACTTCAAGCAGCGTGTCGGCGTATCGCCATCGCGCTACAAGATTTGGGATGGCAGAACCGAGGATATCATCGCACAGGAAAACCCGTATACTAATGAGTAATTAGTAATTAGTGATGAGTAATGAGTAGGGAGATATTCTAATTAGCAAATTAACAAACAACAAACATATAATTTATCTAAACTAACAATTTATGAAAAATCTTTTGAGATCATTAGTGCTATCAATTGCACTACTTCTACCATTCACAGCCTTCGCCCAGGAGCCTGAGAATGGTGCGACTGCTGATATTGCAGTAGTCAACGAGATTGCCTCTGAGGAGGGTACTGCTGTAGAGGCAGAGACTGCCGAGGTGGCAGAGACTACCGAGGTGGCAGAGGCTACTGAGGTGGCAGAGCCAACTGTTGGTAAGGTAGTCAACGAGTTTGAGAACGCCCCTGTAGAGTGGGTTGTTAGCGCAGAGGAGAAGGGCGAGGGTGAGTTCGCCGTAACCTTTGAGGCTACTATCGCCGAGGGCTTCCACGGCTATACTATGGGTCACGAGTACTCTGCTCCACAGTTTGAGTTCAATAATGGCGTTGAGGTTGTAGGCGATGTTGTTGAGCCATTGACTGCTGAGAAGCACACAGATGAGTTTGGCGACACATCTGAAATCTACTATCATAATGCAGCCTATATCTTCACAGTAAAGGCAAATGCTGGTCAGAAGGTTACAGGTTCCGTTCAGGCTACCATCTGTACTAACGAGACCAACCAGTGTACATCAAACATCTCAGACTTCGAGATTACAATGCCAGGTAAGGCTGCAGCTGCTAAGAGCGAGTCAACTGCAACACCACTCGATTGGGGTTCACTTATCACAGCTATCCTTTGGGGTTTTGCAGCGTTGTTGACACCTTGCGTATTCCCAATGGTGCCTATGACTGTATCATTCTTCGTTAAGGGCTCACAGTCACCAGCACGTGGTCGTTTCCGCGCTTTGATGTATGGTTTCTTCATCGTAGCTCTCTACGTGTTGCCTATCGCTCTTATCATGGCGTTGACACTCTTCGGTATCGACGTATCGGGTGATATCTTCAACTTCATCGGTACACACTGGATTCCAAACCTTATCTTCTTCCTTATCTTTATGGTATTTGCTGCATCATTCTTCGGTGCATTCGAGATTACAATGCCATCAAAGCTTGTAAACAAGAGTGACGAGGGTGCAGATAAGGGTGGTTTGCTTGGTATCTTCTTTATGGCACTTACCCTTGTATTGGTATCATTCTCATGTACTGGTCCTATCGTTGGTAACGTTATCATCGAGGCTACAAGCGGTAGCACAAACGTATGGATGCCTATCATCACAATGGCTGCCTTCGCTATCGCCTTCGCATTGCCATTTACACTCTTGGCTTGGTTCCCATCATTGCTTAAGAACCTTCCAAAGAGTGGTGGTTGGTTGAACTCAGTAAAGGTTGTTCTTGGTTTCATCGAGATCGCCCTTGGTTTGAAGTTCTTGATGACTGCAGACCAGACTATGCACTGGGGCTTGCTCGACCGCGAGGTTTACCTTGCTATCTGGATCGTGACCTTCACATTGCTCGGCTTCTACCTTCTTGGTAAGCTCCGCTTCGCTCACGACGACGAGGTTAAGCACGTGTCAGTATTCCGTCTAACTCTTGCTATCGGCGTATTCTCATTCGTGGTATATATGATCCCAGGTATGTTCGGTGCTCCACTTAACGCTATCTCAGGTTACATCCCACCAATGAGCACTCAGGACTACCGCGTTGACGGTCACCACGAGAATGTAAACTCTGGTCGCAAGTATGCAGACTTCCTACACCTTCCACACCAGCTTGAGGGTCACTTCGACTTCGAGGAGGCTGTTGAGGAGGCTACAAAGCTTAACAAGCCTATCTTCGTAGATGTTACTGGTCACGCTTGTAACAACTGCCGCGAGATGGAGACTATGGTATGGAGCCACGACGAGGTATTGCCTATGTTGAAGGATGACTTCGTTATCTGCGCACTCTACGTTGACGATATGACAAAGGTAGAGGGTGGTAAGCGTTTGGGCTCTATCAACTCTAAGTTCGCACAGGATCGTTGGGGCGTAAACGCACAGCCAGGCTACGTTCTTCTCTCTCCAGACGGTGAGACAGTATTGGCTGGTCCTCGTGGCTACAACACCGATATTGAGGGCTTCGTATCGTTCCTAAAGAGCGCGCTATAATTAATTAGTAATGAGAAATTAGTAATTAGTAATAGCTTTTTTCAAGGCATCTCTCGCTATGAGAGATGCCTTTTTTAATGAGTAATGAGAAATTAGTAATTACTAATGGTTAAAGGGCTTTGCCTTTTTGGGGGCTTTTGGCTGGGGATTGTGGGTAGTATGAGTATTATGGGTAGTCGGGGAAAGCCCCAGTATCCCCAGTATCCCCAGAATAAAATTCTATGGGTTACGATGTTTTTTATTGATGATACCGCTATACCCTTAGTAACCCATCTGACTGCGCATAGTAACCATTACTAATTACTAATTAAAAGAAATAGGCGCAGCCCGAAGACTGCGCCATATTACTCTATACTCACTACTAATTACTAATTATCGTATTGTAGTCCCTGAGAAGTTGCTCCTTAAGGTCGCCTATCGAGGCAAAGCGTTTCTCGTCGCGGAGCTTCTCGATAAGGCAGATGCGGAGCTGCTTGCCGTAGAGGTCGCCACTAAAACCAATAACGTGGGTCTCCAAAAGTAGCTCCTTACCTCCCACCGAGGGACGTATGCCCACATTCGACATTGCGCGGTACTTCACACCGTCGATATCCACCTCCGAGCGGTAGACACCTCGTTCGATATCCTCGTGCCCCTGCAACGACATATTAGCCGTAGGAAAGCCCAAGGCGCGACCAATCTTCTTACCGTGTATAACCTCGCCCTCGATACAGATCATCTCAGCGCCCACTCTACTTTATGCGTGCGATAGGAGTCTGCGAGCCGATAACAGGGTCACCAATCTCGACATACAACTCCGAGTCCTTAGGAAGAAAGATATCCACACGCGAGCCAAACTTAATAAAGCCCATAGACTTATTCTGCTCAGCAACATTACCTGGCTTCATATAGTTCACGATACGGCGTGCCACGAAGCCTGCAATCTGGCGGATAAGCACCTGACGGTTATCGTTAAGGCGCACAACGGTAGTAGTACGCTCATTCTCCTTAGAAGACTTAGGGTGCCAAGCCACAAGGAAGCGACCGTGGTGGTGCTTGAAATACTCTACCATACCTGCCACTGGCATCCAGTTGACGTGCACGTTCGTAACAGACATAAAGATAGAGATCTGAAGCATATCCTGCTTGATATACTCATCCTCGTAGACAACCTCCGTAACAACAACACGACCGTCGCAAGGCGAGAATACCAACGACTCATCGTGAATCTGCACACGGCGTGGCTCACGGAAAAAGGCTGCGATGAATACCCAAAGGATAAACAACAACGCACCCGTTACCCACAACAAAGCATTTGGGGTGTCGATAAGAATATAGATCAATGCCCATACTCCCAAGCATAGCAAACCGGCAGTACCGATTATGATGTAACCCTCTTTATTAATCTTCATAGTTATAGTTTTTTAGGTTAGTAATCAATTAATATATCGCTGTAACAGCTGTAACAGCCGCAACGACTGAGTATATCAACAAGTAGATAAATGCCATTGGCGCCGATAGAATAAGAGCATCGAATCTATCGAGAATACCACCGTGACCAGGCATAATCTTACCAGAATCCTTAACGCCAGCATCGCGCTTAAACATCGACTCCACCAAGTCGCCCAAGACACTCGATAGCGACACCACAAGAGCCAAGCCAAGCCACATACCATAGCTGCTATCGGTGAAATATGCACCCAAGATACCTACCACCACCGAGCCAAACAAGCCACCGAAGAATCCCTCCCACGACTTCTTAGGCGAGAGACGCTCACACATCTTATGGCGACCCATAGTCACACCCACAAGGTATGCAAAGACATCGTTACCCCACACAAGGAGAAGATAGAAGATAAAGTATATCGCCTTCCACACACCATTATCGCCACAAAGGCTACTAAGAATCAAAGGCAAGAAAGTCATAATCGCCATTGGGAAGGCTACATAGCCCACACCAGCGATCGTAGTAGCAACATTGGCAATAGGTGTAGTACGGTTGCGGAAGACCTCTACAAAGAAGACCAATGGCAGCAATATCACAAAGATAACTACCAACAAAAGTACAAATACTACAAAGAGGATCGCTGAATCATCACTAAGGTAGTCATTCAGCAACTCATATTGAGCAGTGTAGTGTGAGTAACACGCAATTAGTGCGCCACATCCATAGAGCACAACCGATAACGCAACACCCAATCCTCGCTGTGGCTCATAACCCTTAGCCTTGGCCAACGAGTAGAACTCCCAAGCACCCATAATGGTGATGAAAAGCAATAGGGTCAAGTAGCCAACAACTCCTGCCCACATAGCCGCCAATATCACAAGTAGCAATACCGCACCACTAAGTGTTCTAACAATAAAATTTCTCAACTTATCGTTCATAATCAACCTAAATTACTCGATATTTGCACTCTCCTCAACAACCTCGGCCTCGGTAATAGTCTCGTTCTTAGCCTCACTCTCCCTCTTAGCCAACTGCTGAGCGCTCTGGCCCATAATAGCCTCGATATCCTCAGTAAAGATTGTCTCCTTCTCGAGCAACACATCTGCAAGAGCCTCGATGCGCTCACGCTCCGTAGTGATAATCTCGCGTGCCGTTGCCACAGCCTCGTCAACGATACGGCGTACCTCCTCGTCGATAACCTCTGCCGTACGCTCCGAGAATGGCTTAGTGAACATATCACGGCTACCCGAAGCATCATAGAAGCTCACGTTGCCCACCTTTGGACTCATACCATAGTAGGTCACCATAGCGTATGCAGTCTTAGATGTACGCTCAAGGTCATTCAAAGCTCCTGTGCTGGTTACATCCAACAACTCCTGCTCCGCAACACGACCAGCCACCAAGCCCGCCAACTTGTGCATAAAGTGCTCGATGTTGTGGTTTACGCGCTCCTCTGGCAGATACCACGTTGCACCCAACGAGCGACCACGAGGAATGATCGTAATCTTAAGCACTGGGTCGCAGTGCTGCAAGCGCCACATAACGGTAGCGTGACCAGCCTCGTGGATAGCCGTAGAACGACGCTCCTGGGCTGTCATAGGCATATTTCTACGCTCCAAGCCACCTACGATACGATCAATAGCTGCAAGGAAGTCCTCCTGCGTGATAGCCTTCTTATCGTGACGTGCAGCGATAAGTGCTGCCTCGTTACATACGTTTGCAATATCGGCACCCGCAAAGCCTGGAGTCTGCTTAGCGAGAAACTCTCTATCGAGCTTATCATCGAGCTTAAGCTTACGTAGGTGCACATCGAAGATCTCCTTACGCTCCTTAACATCTGGGAGACCCACCTCAATCTGACGGTCGAAGCGACCAGCACGCATAAGTGCCTTATCGAGGATATCTACACGGTTTGTAGCCGCAAGTACGATAACACCCGCATTTGTCTGGAAGCCATCCATCTCGGTGAGCAACTGGTTAAGCGTATTCTCGCGCTCATCGTTACCCGAGAAGCCCGAGTTCTTACCACGCGCACGACCGATAGCATCAATCTCATCAATAAAGACGATACATGGAGCCGCCTTCTTAGCCTGATCAAAGAGGTCACGCACACGCGAAGCACCTACACCCACAAACATCTCCACAAAATCGGAACCCGAAATCGAGAGGAATGGTACATTTGCCTCGCCCGCAACAGCCTTAGCAAGCAGGGTCTTACCCGTTCCTGGAGGGCCTGCAAGCAGTGCGCCCTTAGGTATCTTAGCACCCAACGCCTTATACTTATCTGCCTTCTTAAGGAAGTCCACAATCTCCATAATCTCGATCTTAGCCTCCTCCAAGCCAGCAACATCCTTGAACGTCACACGCTCCTTGCTATTCTTATCCGACATCTGAGCGCGAGCCTTGCCCACATTCATAATGCCACCGCCACCAGCGCCACCACCAGCACTGCGACGCATAATCACAAAAAAGAATACAATAAGGAAGATAAATGGCAGAGCATCAAGCAAGTAGCCCATAAAACCCTTCTCGGAACGATTATACTCAACCACGACACTCTTAGCATCAGGATTCTGCTCTGCAGCTTTAGCCTCTGCCCTCTCAATACGCTCGGCAAAATACTGCACATCACCACCAGTGTTGTAAAGAATCTGAACACCAGTAGCAGGAAGAAGCTTGAAGCGCTCGTCACCTGCCAACTCTGCCTGAGCATTCTTTACAAGATATACACTTGCCTTCTCCTTATCGAGCACCTCGATGCGCTCCACAAGACCACGCTCCACAAGCTCCTCGACCATATTCCAATTTCCACGGATAGGTCGCTGCTCCGAAGAGCCAAACATCGAGTAGCCGATAATCACAACGACTACTAAAGCCCAGAACCACATAAAGTTAAAACGTGGTTGCATCATAGGCTTACCCTTATTTACAGCCATAATCTATCTACGCCTCCAAACTCTTATTCACCAAACTCATACTTCTTCATAGGCGCATCAGCCCACAACTCCTCCAAGCGGTAGAAGTCGCGTAGGTCTGTCTGGAAGATATGCACGATAACATCGGTATAGTCCATAGCTACCCAAAAAGCATTCTGACGACCCTCAACGCGTACTGGCCACTCGCCCATAACTTCAAAAACCTTCTCCTCGATACTGTTCGAGATAGCATCCACCTGTGTTGTAGAGTCGGCATTACATACCACAAAATTAGAACAGATAGCGCCATCGAAGCCCGATAGGTCGAGCGACACAATACCCTGTCCCTTCTTGTCGTCTATAGCCTCAACTATCGTGTTAATCAACTTTTCCAAATTCTCCATAATATACTTTTCCTATTAAATTTTCGAATCCTATTCAACGCACGCCATACACACGCGTAGCGTACACTATAATGCAATATCCTCGCAAAGGTATGATTTTTTTCCGTAAAAACGAAGCACTCCCTCAAAAAAGTGTGCAACAACCGAGAAAAAGAGTTTTTTTCATCTATCACACAACCCTTCTACCAACCCTACAAGTCTTATAACAAGGCTTATCCTAATGAGTGAAATAGACTAAATTTTCTCCTGATTTACGCATTTAAGAATAATCTCCTTGAGAGCCTCAACAATAGATTGTTTAACGTATGTTCGGCTCACTGCCAAAGCCACGCGACGCGATGTTGCACCCTTAGCAATACTCTTCACACGACCACGGCGAGCCTGAGGAATAAACTCAAGTGCCATCTCTGGAATAATGGTCATACAAGAGGTGCAATCGACCATTCGCATAAGGGTATCCAACGAGCCAGACTCGAAGTAAAAATGCGATGGAATATCGTTTGCTGCCTGACACAACTCAAATATCTGATCACGCATACAATTACCTCGGCTAAGAAGGATAAGATCCTTGAAATCAATATCTTCAATACGGATATTCGAGCGCTCTGCAAGAGGGTGCGAAGGCGAGATATAGGCATAGAAGTGGTCGCTAAAGAGGTCGTGCTCAGTGATACCCTCACCACACGTTCCCGATGCCACCAACGCAGCATCTATACGGTCATGTTTCAACGCTTCGATAATATCAGCCGTCACCATTTCGTGAATCTCAAGTTCCACCTTTGGGTACTCCTTGATGAAGGTTGGAATGAACTTATGAAGCAGATATGGAGCGATAGTTGGGATAACACCCAAGCGCATCTTTCCAGCTGTCTCGCCACGCATCTCTGCCACCGACTCTCGAATGTAGTTATACGAACGCAATGTCTGGCGCGCCTGCTCCAACACCACCTCTCCCACAGCCGTAGGAATAATAGGCTTCTTCGTTCTATCCAAGAGCACAACGCCAAGCTCCTCCTCCAACGCCTTAATCTGCATAGATAGAGATGGTTGCGTCACGAAACAATGCTCCGCAGCAACAGAAAAGCTACCGCAATTCGCCACCGCCATAAGATATTCAAGCTGAATAATAGTCATATTTCAACACCTTTTGTATAAGTTCTTTCGTTTTGCTAAGCACAAAGTTATAATAAAAATTTATATTTCACAATAATATATAGTATATTCGCTAAAAATTTGCTATTTTTGTCGCTCGCGAAAATAATAATAGAAAAATAATAAAAAATGAAAAAGATAATCCTTACTGGCGACCGTCCTACAGGCAAACTACACCTCGGACACTTTGTAGGCTCATTGAGCCGTCGCGTGGAGTTGCAGAACTCTGGCGAGTTTGACAAGATTTTCATTATGATTGCCGATGCTCAGGCACTAACCGATAATGCAGACAACCCAGACAAGGTACGCGAGAATATTATCGAGGTGGCACTCGACTATCTCTCTTGCGGTATCGACCCTGAGAAGTCTACAATCTTTATCCAGTCGTATGTTGCCGAGCTTTGCGAGTTGGCGTTCTACTATATGAACCTCGTTACTGTGCAGCGTCTTCAGCGCAACCCTACCGTAAAAGCAGAGATTCAGATGCGAGGCTTTGCGGAGAACAACAACGAGGAGGAGAACCAGCAGCGCAAGGGTACTCCAGTAGGTTTCTTCACATACCCAATTTCTCAGGCTGCAGATATCACAGCATTCAAGGCTACTACCGTACCTGCAGGTGCCGACCAGGAGCCTATGATTGAGCAGACACGCGAAATTGTGCACAAGTTCAACTCAGTATATGGCGAGGCTTTGGTTGAGCCACAGATTATGCTCCCTACAAACTCTGCTTGCCTACGTCTTCCAGGTACTGACGGCAAGGCTAAGATGTCGAAGTCGCTCGGTAACTGCATCTACCTATCGGATAGCGCTGAGGATGTGAAGAAGAAGGTTATGGGTATGTACACCGACCCTGACCACCTCAAGGTTAGCGACCCAGGCAAGGTCGAGGGTAACTGCGTATTTACCTACCTCGATGCCTTCTCTCGTGACGAGCACTTTGCAAAGTACTGTCCAGAGTACGAGAACCTCGAGGCTATGAAGGAGCACTACCGTCGTGGTGGCTTGGGCGATGTTAAGTGCAAGAAGTTGCTTATCGCCGTACTTGAGGAGCTTTTGGAGCCTATTCGTGAGCGTCGCAAGCACTACGAGCAGCATATCGAGGAGGTATACGATATCTTGCGCCGCGGCTCTGAGGAGGCTCGCGCTACAGCTGCCGAGACTCTTGCGGATGTACGTCGCGCTATGCGCATCAACTACTTCGAGGATAGCGAGCTTATTGCACGCCAGGCTGCTGAGTACAGAAAATAGTCTATCAACTCAATGATAAAGTTAGAGCGAAACATAAAGGAGCGAATTTATCAGGTCTACCTAACCCTTACGCACCGCCTTACCGAATCACAGTCGATGGCAATACTCGCCATCTTGGTGGGTCTATGCGCTGGTATTGGAGCCTATATCTTCAACAACCTCCTACACGGTATTACCCACATGCTCACCTCGTGGACTCCCGAGGATCAGGCGCAGTGGTTATATCTTATCTACCCTGCTATCGGTATCATCCTTGCGACCCTTTTTGTGAAGTACATCGTTAAGGACGGTATCTCGGAGGGTGTAACGCGAGTATTGCACGCTATGTCGCGTGGCGACTCTCGCATCAAGGGTCACAACTGTTGGACCTCAGTTGTGGGTGGTGCTACCACTATCGGATTTGGTGGTTCGGTAGGTCCCGAGGCGCCTATCGTACTTACGGGTGCTGCTATCGGCTCAAATATCGGTAAGCTCGCCCGCCTCAACTACAAGAACATCACTTTGCTCCTATGCTGTGGTGCAGGTGCTGCCGTAGCGGCAGTCTTCAAGGCTCCGATTACGGGTGTAGTCTTCGTACTTGAGATTCTGATGCTCGATATCACCTCGAAGTCTATCATCCCGCTACTTATGGCATCCATGACGGCAACCATCACGTCGTTGGTATTGCACGGCTTCTCGCCTATCTACGCAGTATCGCTCGAGGAGAGCGATATGTTCCAGGTGGCACACTTGCCGCTATTTATATTGTTAGGTTGCTTCTGCGGTGTTATGGCATACTACTTCACATCGGTTAACTCCAAGGTCGGAGGCTTCTACAAATCGGTTACCGAGCAGTGGCGTAAGTGGCTCTATGCGGGTCTCACGCTTGGTATCCTAATCTTTATCTTTCCTCCGCTCTACGGTGAGGGTCACCATAGCTTTAGTTCGCTTATGGCTGGTGAGACCACGGCACTCTTCGACAACACCCTATTCTACTCGTTTAGTGATGCCGACTGGTTCCTTATCATCTACCTTATCGCGATTATGCTCTTTAAGGTGGTTGCTATGGCTACTACCAACGCTGCGGGCGGTGTGGGTGGTACCTTCGCTCCATCCCTCTTTGTGGGTGCATTTGCGGGTGCTACGCTTGCCGTTATCTGTCGCACAACCTTTGGCTGGGATATCTCGATTACATCCTTCACCCTTGCCGGTATGGCGGGTGTGATGTCGGGTGTTATGAAGGCTCCGCTTACGGCAATCTTCCTTATTGCCGAGCTCTCGAACGGCTACGGACTCTTCATCCCGCTTATGATCGTATCGTGTATCTCGTTTGCCGTAAACTATGGTCTCGACCGCGACTCTATCTACACCAAGCAGTTGCGTATGCGTGGTGAGTTGCTCACCCACGACAAGGACTCTTCGGCATTCGTATTCCTACGCCTCGACCAGCTTATGGAGACTGACTTCATCCGCCTACGCGAGTCTATCACTTTGGGCGATGTGGTGAATATCATCTCCAATGCTCGTCGTAACATCTTCCCAGTGGTGGATAACCAGGATAAGTTGCTTGGCATCGTGCAGCTCGACGATTTGCGCCATGATATGTTCAACCGCGAGAAGTGGGGACGCTCGATTATGCACTATATGATACAGCCACCAGATAAGATTCTTGAGCATGAGATGATTCAGAGCATTATGCCTCGCTTTGAGCAGAGCAACACTTGGATGCTCCCAGTTGTGGACAAGCAAAACCACTACTTAGGATTTATCTCGAAATCTCGAATTTTGAACTCTTACCGAGAAGCACTTGTGAATGTTTCTCAGGCAGACTAACGACATTGATTAGTAATTAGTAATTAGTAATTAGTAATTAGTAATTTTATGAAAGAGAATGTTTTAGTTGATAAGAGCAAGCGTTTTGCAATAAAGGTAGTACAATTGTACAAGTACCTTAACGACACACAACGCGAATACATTCTCTCCAAGCAACTACTTCGTTGTGGCACAAGTATAGGTGCTAATGCAAAGGAGGGTGCATATGCTCAAACTAAGGCTGACCTAATTACGAAATTATTCATTGCTCAAAAAGAGTGTGCTGAAACAGAGTATTGGTTAGAACTATTATACGAAACCGAGTATCTACCCAAAGATAAGTTTGAGAACATACATCGTGACTGTCAAGAATTGATGAGAATATTAGTTGCCTCAACAAAGACTCTGCAAGGTAAAAATGAGGCAGAAAACAGTATCCGACTTGAAACAAAGTAGAATATAATTTAGAGAACAAACAATATAACCAACAACGACAACAATAAAAAGTGTTTAGTAATACGCTAATGGTAATCGCAAAAATTTTTACTAATTACTAATTACTCACTACTAATTATTTTGTCGATAAGATTAAACGAAGATTATGGCATTGCAATGTGGAATCGTAGGACTTCCAAATGTTGGTAAGTCTACCCTATTTAACTGTTTGTCGAATGCTCGTGCGCAGGCGGCAAACTTCCCTTTCTGTACTATCGAGCCTAACGTGGGCGTTATCACAGTACCTGACGAGCGTCTTACGAAACTTGTGGAGATTGACAACCCTAAGCGCGTTGTTCCAACAACAATCGAGATTGTAGATATCGCAGGTCTTGTGAAGGGCGCATCTAAGGGTGAGGGTCTTGGTAATAAGTTCCTCGCTAACATCCGTAACACCAACGCTATTATCCACGTGTTACGATGCTTTGAGAATGAGAATATCACCCACGTGGACGGTACTGTTGACCCAGTGCGCGACAAGGGCATCATCGATACAGAGCTTCAGCTTAAGGACCTTGAGACTATCGAGAACCGTATCGGCAAGTGCCAGAAGCAGGCTACTGCGGGCGATAAGATTGCTAAGCGTCAGTACGATATCTTGTGTCGCTACAAGGAGGCTTTGGAGCAGGGTCTCTCGGCTCGTACCGTGGAGCTTACTGCCGAGGAGCGTAAGACCGTATGGGACTTGAACCTCCTTACCGACAAGCCTGTATTGTATGTATGTAATGTTGACGAGGGCGCGGCTGTAAATGGTAATGCACACACCGAGGCTGTGCGTGCTGCTATCGCTAACGAGCACGCCGAGATGCTTATCGTTGCAGCAAGTGCCGAGGCAGATATTGCCGAGCTGGAGAGCTGGGAGGAGCGCCAAATGTTCCTTCAGGATATGGGTCTTGAGGAGTCGGGAGTAAGCCGTTTGATCAAGGCAGCTTACCGCCTTCTTGATTTGCAGACCTTCTTCACCACGGGTGCTGACGAGAGCCGCGCATGGACCTTCCGTCGCGGTATGAAGGCGCCAGAGACTGCGGGTATCATCCACTCCGACTTCGAGCGTGGCTTCATCCGTGCCGAGGTTATCAAGTATGCCGATTACGTGGAGCTTGGCTCAGAGCGTGCTTGCCGCGAGGTTGGTAAGATTGGCATCGAGGGTAAGGAGTATGTTGTGGAGGATGGCGATATTATGCACTTCCTCTTCAATGTATAGTTCCACCCATTACAAATTGCTGATTACTAATTACTAATTACTAATTGACTATGAACAACCTTTGGAAATATATCATCATAGCATCGTCGGTAGTGCTCTCCGCTGTAGTGCTATCGTCGGCTATCACACAGCGCTACCGTGCTAACACAGGCACTATCGCCGTTACAGGTCTTGGTGAGACACAGTTCACCTCAGACCTTATCGTTATTGAGGGTCAGATTGAGGTTGAGAACTACGACGCTGCCGAGGGCTACCGCTCATTGGAGCAGAGCCGTGAGAGCGTTATCAACTTCCTCACATCTAAGGGTGTGAGCCGTGATGCTATCACCTTTAATATGCCAAGCTCATACAAACTCTCGGAGTCTGTGTATGAGAATGGCGACTATGTTGGCTCGCGTTTTGCGGGCTACAAACTCACTCAGATGTTTAACATCGAGTCGCAGGAAGTAGATACTGTAGAGGCTGCAGCTCGTGAGCTACCATCGTTGCTTGCACGCGGTATCAGCATCGATGTGAACAATCCTATGTACTACTTCACGGAGCTCGAGAGCGTAAAGCTCGACCTTCTTGCGGCAGCTGCTGCCGATGCTCGTGAGCGCGCTAAGAATATCGCCGAGAACTCGGATGCCGAGCTTGGCGAGTTGGCAATGTCACGCGCAGGTGTCTTCCAGATTACCGCAGCCACTGGCGACGAGGAGTTCTCTGCAGGAGGCTCGTTCAACCTATCTTCACGCGAGAAGAAGGCTCGAGTAACCGTACGTGCCGAGTACAGAATTAAGCACAAGGCTAAATAACAACGTAAAAAATTAACAAATTATAGAACATACGTATTACCATGAACAGAGAAGTAAGAGTTCGTTTTGCACCCAGCCCAACGGGTCCACTACATATCGGCGGTGTGCGCACCGCGCTATACAACTATCTATTTGCACGCCGTCACGGCGGTAAGATGATTCTCCGCATCGAGGATACCGACTCACAGCGTTTCGTACCTGGTGCCGAGGAGTATATCATCGAGTCGTTGAAGTGGTGTGGCATCGAGATCGACGAGGGTGTAGGCGTAGGCGGTCCTCACGCTCCATATCGTCAGAGCGAGCGTCGAGAGATATATTTGAAGTATGCTAAGCAACTTATCGAGGCTGGCTGGGCATACTACGCATTCGACACCCCAGAGGAGTTGGAGAAGTTCCGTAGCGAGGCTGAGGCTGCAGGTAAGACCTTTGCATACAACTACGAGGTACGCGAGAAGCTCCCAACATCGTTGTCTCTATCAAAGGAGGAGGTCGAGGAGCGCATCGCTCGTGGCGACCAGTGGGTAGTACGCTTCAAGATGCCAGAGAACGAGGTTGTGAAGATGGATGACCTTATCCGTGGTCACGTGGAGGTAAATACCTCAACCCTCGACGATAAGGTGCTTTATAAGTCGGCAGATGCCCTCCCAACATACCACCTTGCAAACATCGTTGACGACCACCTTATGGAGGTATCTCACGTTATCCGTGGCGAGGAGTGGTTGCCATCGTTGCCATTGCATTACCTCTTGTATCGTGCCTTCGGCTGGACAGATACACAGCCAGAGTTCGCGCACTTACCACTTCTTTTGAAGCCTACTGGTAGCGGTAAGCTCTCGAAGCGTGATGGCGACAAGATGGGCTTCCCAGTATTCCCACTCTTCTGGACATCACCTACTGGCGAGACCTCGCGCGGCTACCGCGAGGATGGCTACCTTGCCGAGGCATTTATCAATATGTTGTCGTTGCTCGGCTGGAACCCAGGTACCGAGCAAGAGATCTTCTCTATGCAGGAGCTTATCGACTCATTCTCGTTGGACCGCGTATCTAAGGCTGGTGCTCGCTTCCAGCCAGACAAGGCTAAGTGGTTCAACGCACAGTATATGCACACCCTTTCGGACGAGGCGTTGGCAGTATATATGCAGCCAGCGTTGAAGGCTCACGGCATCGAGGTATCGGACGCAGAGGCTGGCAAGGCTGCAGGCATTATGAAGGAGCGTATGACCCTAACAACAGATATGTGGGACTTGACATCGTTCTTCTTCGTAGCACCTACAGAGTACGAGGAGAAGCTTGCTAAGAAGCAGTGGAAGGGCGAGAACCCTGCTATGCTTGCAGAGCTTCGTGGCGTCTTGGAGTCTATTGAGGACTTCTCGAAGGAGAATACCGAGAACGTGGTTCGCGCATGGATCGAGGCTAAGGGCTTCTCACTTGGTCAGGTGATGAACACCTTGCGTCTAGCGTTGGTGGGTGCTGGTAAGGGCCCTGGTATGTTCGACGTAACGGAGTTCATAGGCAAGGCTGAGTGCTTGAAGCGTATCGACACTATTATCGCCACTCTTAAACCTTTGGAGTAATGGAGATTTTGCAGCATATATGGGGCTCGACACCTGAGGGTGAGGGCATCATACTCTATACTATGCGCAACGAGCGCGGCTCGGAGGTGCAGCTATGCAATGTTGGTGCATCTATCGTGAGCGTGAAGTTTGCCGACCGTGACGGCAACATCGAGGATGTGGCATTGGGCTATAAGGACCCTATGAGCTACTTCGGCGATGGTGCTGCGAGCGGTAAGACCGTAGGTCGCGTGGCTGGTCGTATCGCGCGCGGCTATATGGTTATCGATGGTGAGGAGTATCGCCTCGAGGTTAACAATGGTCCTAACCACCTCCACGGTGGCGCTAAGGGCTTTGCCAACCGCTACTGGGAGGGTCGTGTGGAGACCAACCGCGTGGTATTCTCATACGTATCAGAGGATATGGAGCAGGGCTACCCTGGCGAGCTTGTTGTAGAGACAATCTACGACTTCGACGACGAGGATAACCTTGAGATTACCTTCGTAGCGAAGAGCAGCAAAAATACCGTTCTCAACCTCACAAACCACCTCTACTGGAATCTCCACGGTGAGGGCTCAGATAAGACAATCCTCGACCACGAGTTGCGTCTTAACTGCTCGCAGGTGTTGGAGATGGATACCGTGCAGATACCTACAGGTAAGCTACTCGATGTTAAGGGTACGGCGCTCGACTTCACCACGTGGCGCAAGTTTGGCGACGACATAAACGACGAGTTTAACAACATACGCACTTACAAGGGTTATGACCACTGCTTCGCTGTAGATGGCTGGCAGAAGAATATCCTAAAGGAGATTGGCGAGCTTCGCTGCGAGGCTACAGGTCGTAAACTTACGATACTATCCTCACAGCCAGCAGCAGTGCTCTACACTGGTAACTGGCTTGCAGGAGGCTGCCCTATCACCAAGTCGAATAAGCGCTATCAGGACTACGCTGGTGTAGCTATCGAGTGCCAGGGCTATAGCGATGCTGTGAACCACCCAGAGTTCCCATCAATAGAGCTTAAGGCGGATGAACTATACTGCCAGAAGATAGTCTTCAAATTCGGCACATTCTAACCCTTAAGAGAACAAACCCCAACTTAACAGAAACATAATGGCATACGATGTTATAGTTATAGGCGCTGGTGCTGCGGGACTTATCGCAGCAGGCACCGCAGCAATGAGCGGTCGCTCGGTGCTCCTAATGGAGAAGATGGAGAAGGCGGGACGCAAGATACGTATTACGGGTAAAGGTCGTTGTAACCTTACCAACGCTCGCCCTGCCGAGGAGTTTATCGAGAAGGTACGCACCAACCAGGAGTTCTTCTCGGTGGCATTTGCTGAGTTCAACAACCGCGCCACAATACGCTTCTTCGAGCGCTTGGGCGTGAAGCTTGAGACCGAGCGTGGCGAGCGCGTATTCCCTAAGAGCGGCAAGGCGTGGGATATCGCTAACGCCTTGGTGGACTTCTGCGAGGATAAGGGAGTTAAAATCGTGTATAAGACTCAGGTGACTGGCATCGAGACTATTGGTGGCAAGGTCACTGGCGTGCGCTACCGCAACTCACGAGGTTTTGAGCGCAGAGAGGAGACATCGAATGTTATCATCGCTACGGGTGGTGTAAGCTACCCTTCTACTGGCTCTACAGGCGACGGCTACAACTTCGCTGCCGACCTCGGTCACAACATCGAGCCTGTACGCCCATCACTCACACCTCTTGTGACCTCACACCCACAGAAGGAGTACCTAAACGGTCTTTTGCTTAAGAATGTAGGCGCGAAGCTATACGTAGACAACGAGCTTGTGCAGGAGGAGTTCGGCGAGCTTGGCTTCTCGGAGCGCGGTATCGAGGGTGCTGTAGCACTACGCCTCAGCCGCGATGCTGTGGATGCTATCATCGATGAGAAGCGCGTGAAGATTATCGTTGACCTGAAGCCAGCCCTCGACGAGGAGACCCTTCTTGCACGTATCGACCGCGAGATTGCCGAGATGCAGCCATCGGAGTTCTTCTCAGAGCTACTACGCAAGCTTGTACCTAAGCAGATGGTAGTGCCTTTGGCTAAGGAGGTGGACTTCCACTCTAAGACCTACGTGAGCAAGCTTACCGATGCTGAGAAGCTACGTCTTGTGAAGATTTTGAAGGGTATGGCATTTCCTATTTCGGACTATGCTCCATTCCAGTTCGCTATCGTTACTGCTGGCGGTGTGGACTGCTCGGAGGTAAATAAATACACCATGGAGTCAAACCTCGTTAAGGGGCTCTACTTCGCTGGCGAGGTGCTCGATATCGACGCTAACACAGGCGGTTATAATATGCAGATTGCCTTCTCTACAGGTCGTCTTGCAGGACAGCTCAAGAAGTAAACCTCAACACTATGAAGCGATCAGGACGAACACTCAAACAGCGTCTGCACGATATAAGCTACCTACCATCGTACCTTAGCCGTGCGCGCTACTTCCGTGGTCATGGCGTACACTCGCCATATATCTACGATATCGTGCGCAAGGTCTTTATGCAGGGAAAGCTCTTCACACCAGATAGCGCGCTCTACACCGCACTTATAAATAAAGGTGTAGCAAAGCGTCGCTCGGTGCAGTTAGCAAACCTTGCTGAGCATTGCGGGTACGATAGTTGGAGTATCGACACGATGGAGCAGAAGCAGATTATCATCGCCACACTCAACACCGCGACTACGGAGTTGACCCAATATGCCGAGTACGCACGCCAGAAGGGCGCTACGCTCTGCATCATCAACCCCTACAACAACCGCGAGCGCTGGGAGACGTGCCTCGGTATTATCAATGCCCACCCATCGACCACGGTGGACAACCGCGCATACCTGCTTATCTTCAATAACCATCTTCCAAAACAACGATTTAGACTATGAAAATCTATACCAAGACTGGCGACAACGGCACCACATCACTTATCGGTGGCGAGCGCGTTAAGAAGTACGACCTTCGTGTTGAGGCATACGGCACTGTGGACGAGCTTACAGCATTTATCGCACTACTTAGCGACGAACTTAGCGAGGATGAGCGCACAGAGAATATTATCGATGAGCTGGCTACAATCGAGTCACAGCTTATGAGCGTGGCAGCCCTTCTTGCCGTTGGCAAGGGTGGCGAGGGCAAGGTGGCCCCTATCGCTAATGAGCGCATCACGATGCTCGAGGAGGCTATCGACCGTATGCAGGCTGAGCTTCCAGCTATCACGAAGTTCACCATCCCTGGTGGTCACCGCGCACTATCGCTATGCCACGTATGCCGCACCATCTGCCGCCGTGCCGAGCGCGCAGCACTCCGTGTTGCCGATATCACCGAGGTTGACTCAAGCGCAACAATCTACCTCAACCGCCTCTCGGACTACCTCTACACACTTGGACGTGTTGTCACCGAGCGCTTGAAGGTCGAGGAGAAGTTGTGGATACCATAGCGAGAGTATCGCGAAAAGGTTATGTATCAAATAATTTGGAGGAAGTCGTTTGATTTCTGAAATATTTTTATACTTTTGCATACTAAATTTGTAATGTAGAGCATTTAAGAGACAACTAATAACAAAAAAACTTATATACTATGTATTGGACATTGGAGCTTGCATCGAAGTTGGAGGATGCACCTTGGCCAGCAACCAAGGAGGAGTTGATCGACTACGCCATCCGTTCTGGCGCACCACTTGAGGTTTTGGAGAACCTCCAGGAGATCGAGGACGAGGGCGATATCTACGAGTCAATCGAGGACATCTGGCCAGACTACCCATCAAAGGATGACTTCTTCTTTAACGAGGAGGAGTATTAAACAATTTATTCAGTTAAGCAACTGATAATTAAAAGAGAAACAAGCAAATAAACTTGTTTCTCTTTTTTTGGTTGGTTCTACTTGCTGTCGGCAACCATCGCTATACGCCATCCTCGCAGGGGTGCTATTGATTTTCTTGTATATTTTCTGATTCTATTTTGAATCCTCTTACATATTCCCCAAATAATCATTACCTTTGTGTAGATGTAAACTAATTGCTGACACTACTATGGCAAAACTTATCTCCACTGTAATAGTTAAACAAGCGTTAGAATGGCTTGGTAAAATGGGTATTAAGGTTGAGTCGGATCCAGAATTTAATCACTATGAGTTTAAATTCGGCGATGCATTTGTAATAATGCACGCTGACACTCCCGAAGGGGTATTATCGTTCACCTGTCCGTATGGTTTTGAGGATGATGCGTCTACAATGAACAGATCTGTTTTCGATATGGCAAAAGATTGGTGGAGTGAGTACACCTCCACCGAGTATTGCTTTTGTGAGTTTATCGATAATGATTGCGCCTATGTGTGTGGTATATATAACAGGGATGATTCGTATTCGCTACGCAAATATGAGTTAATAGAGATGCTTAACGATGTGGTAAGTAAATGGGAGTTGTTAATTTTTGCGATATATATTGCAGAAAAAACTATTCAAAAGGCTTAACGAGTCATAAGGTAATGCAAGACCGATTGGACAACCAATCAGTTATTTTTTGTCTAAAAACTCCCCGAGAACTATCCCAGCGGCATAGTCAAGTATGGATATTTGTATATCAGAGAGAAAAAGGGTTCAAGACTTATTTAACGAAAAGGAATATTAGCGATATAAAGAACTTATTTCCAATCATTTAACCATTAGGGTTTGGTTAACTTTTGTTATCCAAACCCTATTTTTTTTGCCCTTTTACGGTATTAAAAAGTATTGTAAGTTACCCATTAGTTACCTACCGACTATTCCTAAAAGCTCCATAGAATAAATACAGTATTTACTAAATTTTTGACTGTGTTTTTTATAGATATTTAATTAATTCAATAAGAATAAAATCATTATATTTGCAGTCGATATTGGTCTATAATGCCCATCAGCATTACTTCACATACCACTAAGTATGTAGAAACACAACCTGTTATATTAGCATTTAACTACTCGAATACCCGCGTTAATGAATTACAAATTTAGAAACCTATTTATTGTATATGCTTGCGTTGCGTTGATTGCAAGTTGCTCATTGGGTGGCAATAAAAGAGCCAACACAACTCAATCTGACGCACCTACAATAGATTCTATAGCCACTGTAATAACCACAGAGGAGCCAGCCATAATAGCATATCCTGACACAATGCTGAATTCTGTCAATAAGATTGACTTTAGGGTTGATACATTAATGAATGACATTTCGGGCAATATTGGGCAACTCAGAGATTTCTACAAGGATGCTCCCGGAATCTTGACTTTCAGAGGGTCTCCGTCGCGAAATATGCCCTTTAGTGGCACCGTGAAAGGCACACCATCGAGGGTGAATATCGAATGGGTTTTCTACACCGATATTGACACAACTCGCACCGACTACGGCGTATGGGGTGGAGGTACAGGCTGGACTGGTCAACCTTTGCTCGCGGAGTGGAACGACGAGCAACTGAAGCAGATACACACTTCAGCAACCGACCACGTGACCGAATATCTTTCCAACCGCGAAGTCATAGTCGGCTCGCTTTGCGGAAATGTATATTTCATTGATTATGAAACAGGTAAGGCATCGCGTAAATCCTACTCCATAGGCAACCCTATCAAGGGCACTATATCGCTTGATCCTACCTACTGTGGCAATCTATATATTGGTCATGGTGTGCCTGCGCGCCAACCATTTGGAGCATTGATTGTTAACCTCTATGATCACCGACGAGTTGACACATTCGATCGAGACCCTAAAGCGTGGAGGGGCTGGGGTGCCTACGACTCATCACCTGTGCGAGTGGGTGACTTTATGTTCCGTCCGGGAGAGAATGGCACACTCTATAAACTTTGGACCAGTGGCGACACAGTGCGTATGCACTCTACACTTCGCTACCGCATCGATGGCGTAGCACCGGGATTCGAGTCATCAATGGCTGTAAGTCGCAACTACGGATATTTGTCAGATAATCGTGGCAACATAGTAGCCGTAAATCTTGAGACAATGCATCCTGTGTGGCATTATCACAATCATGACGACACCGATGCCACCATCGTTTTGGAGGAAGAAAACGGTATTCCATTTATCTATACTGGTTGCGAGATCGACAAACAAGGCTACACCGGCTTCTGCTACTTTGTCAAGCTCAACGGACTAACAGGCGAAGTGGTATGGGAACAGAAGATCGAAGGTCGCAAGGCTGAACTTGGAAAGACCACAGAAGGTGGTATGTTTGCAACTCCTCTCATTGGTCATGGCGACTGCGAAGGACTTATATTCAGTAATATCAACTCGATGCAAACAGGTAATTGGTGTAACCTCATCGCCTTTGATAAAGCGACAGGCGAAATACGCTATCGTACACCATTGAACTTCTATTCATGGTCTTCTCCTGTGGCATTCTACAACGAAGAGTCTGAGATGTTTATCGTCACTGGCGATACTTACGGCAGCATCTACATCATCAGTGGCAAAGATGGCAACGTGCTTCTTCATCAACAAATAGGCAACAACTTCGAGTCATCACCTATCGTAATAGATAATAACATCATTGTTGGCTCTCGCGGCAAAGAAATTTATAAACTATCTATCCAATGACAGCAAAGAAATTAGCAACACTTATCCTTATAGTATTGGCAAGCACTACTATAAGCGAAGCCCAGATGACAGCCATGTATGGGAAGATACCTGGCGGTTATAATTTTTGGTTATATGAGCCTGATAAAACGACCATAGAGAACTCCGACGACATTATCCATGCGGATACACTCAATAGCACCGCAGTAGTTGATGCCGACGTAGCCTCATCTACCGACAAGAAACCGCTCATCATCTTTCTTCACGGACAAAGTCTCTGTGGCACAGACTTAAACAAAGTGTTGAATTATGGTACAATGGATGCTGTCATAAGTGGCCGCAAAGTCGATGCATACGTTGTTGGACCACAAAATCCCGGCGGTGCATGGAAGCCATCTAAGGTGGCAGAGATTATAGACTGGGTCGCACAAAACTACCCTATCGACACTACTCGCGTCTATCTCTTAGGCATGAGTCTCGGAGGCTTTGGCACAATCGACTTCGCTGCGACATATCCCGAGCGCGTAGCTGCCGCTATGGCGTTTTGCGGAGGAGGCTCAGTCAAAGACTATAGCGGGTTATGTAGCGTGCCTCTATGGATTATCCATGGCACAGCCGACCAAGCAGTTTCAATCGAAGAGTCACGCAGGGTGGTTAATGCGATGAAAAGTGCCGGCGACACATCTTTGCTACGCTACGATGAGTGGGTAGGTGTCAACCATAGCAGACTTGCTCGCATATTCTATATACCAGAGGTCTACGAGTGGCTATTACGTCACTCGCTTACAGATTCTCCTCGTCAAGTTGACACAACAATTGTCATCACCAACGAGAGCCTAAACAGCCCCTATAAGGGTCTTAAACTCGCCTCTTGGAATAAGAAAAAATCATCAACTTCCAAGCGTTGATAAATGGGCGAGTGCAATCTCCTCGCTCACTCTCAGACGACTCATCTTCACCGCTTCGGGACTGGAAACCGACAGGTAAAAAGGGAATATGATTGAGTAGTTGAGAGGATTCTTTGAGAAGTATTAGCACGCTAAAAAGGACTAAAACATAGATATCAGCAACTTAGAATAACCGATTGGGCAGTCAGTCGGTTATTTTTTGTCTAAATACGACCCAAATAACTCCGAACACTGTCACAAAAAAAGATCTGCCAGCATTTACGCCGACAGACCCATTATATAGGATTGCAAAAGTAGTCTTACTCTTTTACGTACTCACGACCATCAATGATAATAGAACGACCTGTTACACTGCAAACATAAGTTTCACCATTATCAACCTTAAGTAGGAGGTTGTGGCCAGAAAGATGCCACTTACCGCTTAAATCCTCCAAGTGGAAATAACCCGATAGATAAAAATCGCCGTTGCTCTCGACTGTGCAATAGTCAAAGTGTGCATTCTCATCACACCACATCCACTCGCCAATAACTGAAGCTGAGCTGATATATACAGGGTCAGAAGGTGTTGTCTGAGTATCTGCGGTCCAAATGTAGCCCTCAATACCATTTACACGTACCTTAGTCCACTTGCCCTCAACACTAAGCAACTCGGCAGCCTCTCCGTTACGCAAGATGCCCAATACCTGAGACTTAGTTGAAGCTCCTGCACGTACATTGAGATAGCCATCGAAGCAATTAGAATATACCACAGGCACTTCAGGCTCACACTCATCATCCTCGTAGTACATACCCTCATTTTCCTCGTAGTACGCAGTACTGCCAACCTCATCCAAAATATACAAACGCTTCTCGTTCTTATAAAAAGCCTCTTCAAACTCCTCATACTGCTCATCATCTAAAGACTCAATCCACGCCTCATAATCCCAATAAATATCGATAGCCTTCTCATAATTATCAGCCTTAACAGCTCTCTCCATCTTTGCAACGTACTCCAAGAGCTGATCCTCGATTGACTTAGGCTCCTCCTTCTTAGAATTACCACCACCGCAAGCTACAACGAACAATGCGGCAGCCAAAATAGCAAATAATTTTTTCATAATGTATAAAAATTTAGATTAGGATTTTCCGTTAGGTGACTCAAAATTATACAATTTTCAGTTACAATACAAATATTTGAGCGAAAATTTATGCAATTATTATGGATACATATCCCAATTTTCATTGTCTGTATTTTCTTAAAGATATAAAACAACTATTATTCACACATTTCAAGAAACAGCAATAATACTATAACAATGAAATAAGGGGCATCCATTTTATTGAATACCCCTTACTTCGTTAGCTATTGATTGACTTAGATCTTGCTCTTAACAAGTTTCTTCTTGGCGTTGAAAGACTCCTTGGTGATAACCATCTCACCACCAAACTCCAACTCACGCTCCTCATCATCCATACTATTGTACTCTGCCTCAGAAATAAGATTCTTGCGATACAAGCACTCTAATTCGTTGTTAACAATATTGAGGCGTATAGCATCTGTATCAGCAACATCGGCAGCCACGAAAATCAACTTAGGAGTAAGTACGAGCTCGCTACCCTCAAAGATAAATGTACCCATATACATATCGTCACCATACTGATCGCACATATAGTAAGTACCATTATCAAAGATATAGTAGTAAACATAACCTGTAGTCCATACTCCATACAACTTGTCAACAGTTACATTTGGATTTACGGCAACTGTAGGTGTGGTCTGGATATATGCGTTTGATACATAACCCACTACACCATCAAAATTAACCTTTGTCCAGTTACCCTCAGCACCAATAATCTCGGCACCCTTAGGGCCATTATGGAGCTTAGCAAGAACTGCAGACTTATCTGTTGCAGCCTCGCGAATATTAGTGTAGCCATCATAGGCATTTGAATACGCCATAGGCACTGAAGGCTCTTCAGCCTCAGCAACCTCAACTACAGCAGGTGCACTCTCCTCATTTGCCTCACTCTTAGCCTTTGAGCCACCCTGACCACAAGATACACATAGCAACATTGCTGTTGCAAAGAAAAATAGTCTCTTCATATTTTTATAGGTTTTAAATATTTGTATTACATCAAATTATCTACTTAAATAGTGCAACAAATTTAGTAACGACCTGCGCACCAATCCACACATCGGTACCAAAGCGCATCTTTGCCTTGCGCACCTCTTTTGCAAGCCATGGATACTGCTTAAAGAGGTCGAGCGAATAGAAGATTGAATACCAGCCCATCTGCATAGCTATATCGTCCATAATTGGGGCGATAGGATTTTGCTCCTTAGGCGTATTCATATATCTGCTATAGAGGTCAACAAAATTAAGAGCATACTCGCGCTTGCGCTTCTTAATCTGCTGCGAGGTCATAGCGGTAGGATTACCCTTACGGTAGTGGTAGATATACTCATCAAGGAATGCCACACTCTTAGAATAGCCCACGAGCTGCGTAGTAACGAAGCAATCCTCGGCATAGCCATACTTCGGTATATAAATATCGTGCTCGAAATAGAGCGTGCGACGGATACACTTATTACATACCGATGCAAAGGAGTGGTGGCTATACATATTTCTAATATACAGCTCCCTATTGTTATTATACTCGCGCTCAGGCTTTAGTTTCGAGCGCGTAGGATACTCCTTGACAAGGTTGAAGTAGACAATATCGGCATTTGTAGCCTCAATTCTTTGAGCTATCTTCTTTATTGAACCCTCTGCAATCCAGTCATCAGAGTCAACATTGTAGATATAGTCGCCTGTAGCATTCTCTATACCTGTACGGCGAGCTGCTGGCAGACCACCATTCTCTTTGTGGATAATCTTTATTTGTGGGCGCAGGTGGGCAAACTCACTATCTATAAGTTCCTCCAAAAGTTCTATCGAACGATCCTTCGTACCATCATTCACGAAGATAAACTCGATATGTGGGTAGTCCTGCACAAAGAGCGAGCGCGCAAACTCAGTGATATACTTTTCAACACCATAGACTGGTGCTATAAGCGATATGCGTGTAGGTGTATTATTCATCGTACTACTTTTTTACTCTGCTACTATTCATTTTATACTCATAGGAGTGTCTACCCTCGGCTCTAAAGTCAGCGTGATAGCGCTCCAACACCTCGCGAAAGACCTCGCCGTACATAGGGATAAAGAGGTCGTTATGCAACTTCATATTCTCGATAATCTCACGAGCAAGGTTCATCGTAAGGCTTAGGTCATTGCCTCCACTATAGAATGATGTACCCTTGATAGAGCCTGGTGAGACATTGAGGATTCTATTCTTCGATCCAGCCATCTCAAGCTCCACGTTCACACTCTCGATAAATATCTTCAGCGCCGCCTTCGTAGCGCCATACACCGCAAACAATGGCGACGATAGGAAGCCCGCTATGCTACCCATAACACCACAATAGAAATCTCTCCTATAGAGCAATCTATCGTAGAAATGGTGTATGATGCGTATCACAGCCGTAGTGTTCACGCTGAAGCTATCTACGATATGCTGCTCCTCAACATCAGCAAAATGTGCCAAGCGACCAAAGCCCGCGGTAATCATCAAGGTGTCGACACCCTTAAACTCATCAAACATAGAGAAGTCCTCACTACGTAGGTCGAAGTTGCGATAATCGAACTTCGCGTGAGCGTAGTTAGGATCTACATCTACCCTATCGACAATATATACTTTGCCATACTCCGCATCCTCGGCAAGGAGCGTGGCAATAGCAAGACCGATGCCATTAGCACCACCTACAACCAACGCCTCTCTCATAGCTTAAAGAAGTTTTTACGCTCCATAAACTGCTCCATAATACGCGCCATAGCAATACTCTCCTTTGGCGTTAGGCGTGGTGAGTAGCTGCGGTTGTTGACAATGCACGACACGAACTCCTGAAGCTCATATCTAAGACCAGGCTCGTCCCACTTATAGAAGTACTTTTTATTCTTATTCTGATCCTCGTAGCGTAGCTCGAAGTAGTCTGTCTTCCACCATGGCGATGGAACATAGACATAACCCTGCGTACCCGAAATCACGAGGTTGCCCTCAGTCTTTACGCCCAAGCCGAGCTGAAACGAGGCCACAGACCTGTCAAACTGCATAATGCCGCGAGTGTAGATATCTACACCGTTCTCATTTTCGCGGCTATAGAAGTTAATATTTCGGTGCTCTGTGCCCAAGAGCTTAAGAATAGGCAACAACGGATAGGAGCCCATCTCATATAACGAGCCTCCCGCCTGCTCAGGGTCAAGCTCGCGGTGCAGGTTCTCGTTACCCCAGAGCTTCGACTCTGAAGCATCGACACCCACAACCTCACCGATAAGACCACTCTTAACCAAAGTTATCATGTGGTTAAAGGCAGGACAATATGCCGTCTTATTAGCCTCCAAAAGCACAACACCCTTCTGCTCAGCAAGAGCATACAACTCCTCAGCCTCACTACCGCGAAGCGCCAACGGAGTCTCGCACAAGACATGGCGACCATGCTCCAGGGCATACTTAGCCTGCTTGTAGTGGCACAAGTGTGGCGTAGCGAGATATACCGCATCCGAAGCCTCAACGAGTTCCTCGAACGAGGCAAACTGCGTAGCGACACCGTGCTGCTTGGCAAACACCTCTGCCGTAGCGCTATCTATATCGTAGAGTCCCGAGATATTTGCAGCATCGACGTATGCCACCTCGCGCGCAAAGCGGTTAGCAATACGACCACAACCTACGATACCGATATTCACGATAATCTCGCTCTCGGCACGCAACATCGTAGAGCTAACACCCTCGGTGCGTGGAAGATATACCACCTCGCAGAACTCGTTTAGGTAGTCGAACTTCCCAGTCCAGTCGGAGCCAATGGCGAAGATATCAACCTCGTAGCGGAGGATATCGTCAATCTTCTGACCCATATAGTCCTCGATAATAACCTGATCGACAAAGCCCGTATTCTTAACAGCCTCGACTCGCTCAAGCACATTGTTTCTCACATTTAGCTTACCGCGCTCTCTATCGAAGCTATCGTTGGTAACACCCACAATAAGGTAGTCACCCAACGCCTTAGCTCGTCGCAAAAGGTTGATATGACCCTCGTGTAGTAGGTCGTATGTGCCGTATGTTATAACCTTTTTCATTATCCCTCCAATGTTTTCTTTCGCGCCATAATCTCCTCACGATAATCCACCGCGTGGATAGTGGCCAATATCTGCTCCTCGCTTGGCATCTTACGCCAGTCGCCATAGACACCCCTTAGATAGGCATCCATATCGTGTGGCACGGGGAACTCGTGACCCTCGAAGCGAGCCTTGCTAAGAGGGAAGATATCCTTCTTAAAGAATGTGCTCTTAGGCCATCCAAGACCAAGAGTATAGTGATACTCGCCCTTAGGGTTGATAAGACCAATAACACGCAATACAGGAATGATAAAACCGAAGCAAATAAACTGAATAAGGCGCGTTACAACGTGGCGCAACCACTTAGTCTTGATATAGATAGATAGGTGCTCAAAGTTACGATATATAACCTTAGCAGCGCGCGAAGCGAAGTAACTGGTCTTCTCGATAGAGAATACATCCAAGAACTTACCCTTGTATGTAAGATACTTGTAGCGACCACCATAGATAGCCACACTCTCGCCGCGCTTGCGGAACTTACCGAAGTTATTGGTGTACTCGATATCACTACGCATCGTCTGGTAGACATACTTATCGCTCTCCATCTTAAGCAAAATCTTCTCCAAGCGCTTTGCATCCTTGCGCATCATCACGATATCGACATCATCATCCCAAGGGATAAAGCCCTCGTGGCGCGCAGCACCGAGCAATGTGCCCGAGCTAAGCCACCACTGGATGTTATTCTCGTCGCAAATCTTCGCAATATCGATGAGCATCTCAAGTAGTTCCTCCTGATTTTGGCGCAACTTCGAGCCCTCTGGATTATATCTCTGCTTTAAAGCCTCCTTGTCTATAGTCATAAAGTGTATAATTGTTTGAGTCTTGTCAACTATTTAGTGCCGTATATCTCCTTGATGTACTCCTGGTTGTGAATACTCCTACGTATCTGCTCCTCATTAGGCATCTTGCGCCAGTCGCCGTATACGCGCGTTAGGTAGGCATCCATATTCTTAGGTGCAGGCATCTGCTCGCCCTCGAACTCAGTTGTCGTTAGAGGAAAGGCATCGCTCATAAAGAAGGTGTGCTTCGACCAGCCCTGA
The DNA here is from genome assembly GCA_045633525.1 of Alistipes sp. GTDB lineage: Bacteria > Bacteroidota > Bacteroidia > Bacteroidales > Rikenellaceae > Alistipes. Next base: position 34,298 of record JAZQYM010000049.1, read on the forward strand.
CCCAACGAGTAGTGATACTCCCCCTTAGGGTTGATAAGACCGATAACGCGCAAGATTGGGAATACTATGCACAAGCACAACAACTCTATAACCCTAATCAACGGTTTACGAATAAAGCCCCAACGGATATAGGATGTGAGGTGCTGAAGATTGCCATAGATAGTGCTTGCAGCCTTGGCTGCAAAGAAACTCGTCTTCTCCAACGAGAAGATATCAAAGCCTATGCCACGCCACTTGTAGTAGTCGTAACGACGGTTGTCAACAGCAATGCGTCCCTCACGCTTACGATACTTGCCAAAGCAGTTTACATACTCCACATCACTACGCATCGTATGGAAGACAAACTCTGGATCATCCATCTTAAGCAGGATTTTCTCCAAGCGCTTTGCATCCTTGCGCAACATCACGATATCGATATCGTCATCCCAAGGAATAAAGCCCTTATGGCGTGCTGCGCCAAGCAGAGTGCCCGAACTTAGCCACCACTTCAAATTATGCTTCTTACAGATAGCATCCACCCTCTTCAACATACGTAGCAACTCCTTTTGATCGCGCCTAAGCGCAGAGCCCTCAGGGTTATATTTTTGCTTTAGCTGCTCCGCATTTACCTCATTACCATTACAAGCCATAGAGTCTCTTCATTATAATTGCAAAAATATACATTTTTTTTCATATAAACCAGAAAAAAGAGTACCTTTGCTATAATAAATGTAAAACTTATGCGTATGAAGCGTATCGGAGCCATCATCGGATGGGGACTAAATAGAACAATAAAGCTCCTTGGCAACATACTATCGGCTGTAATTCGCAGCTATACGAAGGTCGAGCGTGGCAGAGTGCTATGCTGGGCATACAACTACAAACAGTATGGCTGTAACCCTCGCTACCTTACAGAGTATCTTCTTGAAAACTACCCAGATATGGAGATCGTGTGGGTATTCCGCAAGGGGATCAGCACCGAGGGTATCGACAAGCGTATCAAGTGCGTAAAGTTCCGCACCTGGGAGTATCTCAAGATGGTCAACAGCGCCGAGTTCCTTGTTACTAACTCGCGCACCGATCCATGGCACATCTACTGGCACAAGCGCCCCGAGCAGAAATATCTTATGCTCTGGCATGGTGGCGCAGCGCTCAAGAAAGTGGAGCGCGATGCCGAGGAGAAACTCGGCTATAGCTACTGGCGCAAGGCTAAGCGCGACTCGGAGGTCTGCGACCTTATGATCTCAGGCTGCAGAGCCAATACCGACCTTATAAAGCGCAGCTTCTGGTACTCGGGCGAGGTGCTCGAGGCGGGTATTCCGCGCAACGATATCTTCTTCGATACGGAGCAGCATCGCCAAATCAGAGAGCGTCTAAATAGCGAGTATAACATCCCTGATAATCACCGCATTGTAATGTATGCACCGACATTCCGTCGCAGTGGTACCATAGAGCCATACCGCATCAACTGGCAGGAGCTGATTCCCCACCTTCGCGAGAAGTTCAATGGCGCTGAAATCACTGTATTTCTACGCCTTCACCCCAACCTTATTGGTAAGGTGGACACCCGCTCGCTACAGAATAGCCCCGAGGTGATAGATATGACCCGCTACCACGATATGCAGGAGCTCCTATGCATCAGCGATATGCTTATTACCGACTACTCAAGTTCGATGTTCGATTACGCGATGCTACGCCGCCCATGCTTGCTCTACGCCACCGATGTGAAGCAGTACGACCGCGGCTACTACTACGACTTTAGTGAGCTTCCATTCCCACTGGCACAGAGTGGCGACGAACTTGTGAAGCTAATCGCAAACTTCGACTTTGAGAGCTACCTTGCCGAGCTTGACCACTTCCTTGCCAACACCCTCGGCATGAAGGAGCGTGGCGTAGCTGCAAAAGAACTCGCAGAGTGGATGCGCAAGCGAATGATGTAACCGTCTCCTCCCACGGCAAATTACAATATTACCCACATAGCATTATTGTAAAATTGGGCGATTTATTAAAAAAATGCTACTATTTGATAATTTTTTAGCAAAAAGTTTTGGAGAATAAAAATATTACCGTATATTTGCAGCGTCAAAAGGAGACAAGTTAACATGGTGGATTCATCTAAGGGCTAGGATACATGCCTCTCACGCATGACATAGGGGTTCGAATCCCCTATCCACTACTCAAAACAGACAACTTCGGTTGTCTGTTTTTTTTGTTTATCTGCCTATGATATGCAG
>JAZQYM010000050.1:0-7619 GCA_045633525.1 Alistipes sp.
CCTCGGGATAGTACAAAGGTACAGCCCGAGGGGTCTTACTTATGTGATGGGTCGAGAATGACCCCTTTTCACGAGAAATTACTCTGCTACTACAGCAAACTTGATAGTAGCCTTAACCTCGCGGTGAAGCTTAGCAACTGCCTCGTACTCACCCAAGGTCTTAACTGAGTCAACAACGATGTTCTTACGGTCAACCTCGATGCCCTTCTCCTGAAGTGCAGCAGCAAGGTCAGCAGCGGTAACAGCACCGAAAATCTTCTCCTCCTCAGCCTTAGCGGTGATGGTGAGCTTAATGTTAGCGATGGTCTCAGCCAAAGCCTGTGCGTCAGCCAAAATCTTAGCGTCCTTGTGAGCGCGCTGACGAAGGTTCTCTGCCAATACCTTCTTTGCAGAAGCGGTAGCAGCCTTAGCGAAACCCTGAGGAATCAAGTAGTTGTTGGCATAGCCAGGGCGAACATTAACGATGTCGTTAGTGTAACCCAAGTTCTCTACATCTTTGATAAGAATTACTTCCATAGTCTCTCCTCCTCTTTATTATTTCATACAATCGGTTACGAAGGGAAGGATCGCAAGGTGACGAGCACGCTTTACGGCCTGAGCTACCTTCTTCTGGAACTTCTGAGAAGTACCGGTAAGACGACGGGGCAAAATCTTACCCTGCTCGTTGAGGAACTTCTTCAAGAACTCACCGTCCTTATAGTCTACATACTTGATACCGAGCTTCTTAAAGCGGCAGTACTTCTTCTTCTTAACATCTACTGATACGGGGTTGAGATAGCGGATCTCAGATGCACCCTGCTGTGTGTTCTCTGCCATAGTTTACTCCTCCTGTGATTTGTTAGCAAGCTTAGCACGACGCTTCTGAGAGTACTCAACAGCGAACTTGTCCTGCTTGAAAGTTAAGAAACGGATTACACGCTCGTCACGACGATACTGAGTCTCGAGAGTGTTGATGATTGAGCCCTCACCAGTGAACTCTACAAGGAAGTAGAAACCGGTAGTCTTCTTCTGAATAGGGTATGCAAGCTTCTTCAAGCCCCAGTTCTCCACATTCACAATCTGACCGCCGTTCTCGGTGATTACGCCCTGGAATTTGTCAGCAACCTCCTTTACCTGTGCCTCTGAAAGGACGGGAGTGACAATGAAAACGGTTTCGTAATTGTTCATACGTTTAATAAATTAAAAAGTTTTTGTGCATAATGCGGTGCAAAGGTAGTAATTATTTTCGATTTTGCAACCATAAACGACTCTTTTTTACCACTTCTCAGTAACTTTTCTATTTGTCCAGACGAAATATTATCTGCTTAATTGCAATAATTAGTGAAATGTTATACCTATTTTTATATAATTAGATAGCGTAACTACGATTGGATACGCTGCATTCGCTAATTGCAGTAGCCTTACAAGTGTATATTGCAAGGCTATAACACCTCCAACAGCGTATTTTAATGGTTATGGAGATTATTGGGATGCTTTTGATGGGAATGCATCTAATCGTAAAATTTATGTTCCAATGGAGTCGATGGAGGTTTATAAGTCGACTGAATATTGGAGTGATTATGCTGACGCGATTGTTGGCTACAACTTTTAATTTTCGATTTATATAGGGCATCTTCGTCCTATCCTATACAAAATATCGCGGGCTGTACGCTTTGGTACTATCCCGCGATATTCTATTTATACGATAGAACAAATCTGCTCCTCTAAAATCAAAAATTCAGTTTTAACTTTTCAGTTTTCAGTTTTCACCTTTCAGTTAGTTCGTGGCGCGGGTATTATTTTTAATACCCGCGATATAAACCCCGTCATTGCGAAGAATTGCAACAGTTACCGTGCTGATACCCACTCAGTTTCTGTGCAATTCTGTGGCAATCTACCTTTGTTCTACACCTTTGCTGATACGTAATATTACATCCCTCGAACAAATTAAACAGCGGTAGATCCTCACGTCGGGGCATAGAGTGTGGTTGCAACCCTCATAGTCTCGGTTGCCCCTCCTCAGGATGACGAAGTTTATTAAACTGAGAACTGAACTTTGCGATTAAGGTGAGAGCAGAGCAAGTTTACTTGTTATGCCGAGCCGTAGCAAAGTCGAGGCATTACGAAGTTTTGCCTCAAAAGTATGGCGTCTGCGCTGCTTGTAAATAATTACCAATTTCACACTACTCATTTATCAGTTCAAAGACCTCCTTGCCCAAGCCACAGAGTGGGCAGACCCAGTCATCGGGGAGATTCTCGAAGGCTGTGCCTGCTGGAACGCCATTCTCAGGATCGCCCTTTTCAGGGTCGTAAACATAATCACACGCGGTGCATAGATACTTTTTCATAGCTGATTCATTTAACGTAAATGAATCAGTTGTATGCAAGAACTATTCCGAAGTAAACAAAAAAGGCTGTCCACAAAAACTTGTTGGACAGCCTCTAAAGCTATAGACTTGTGAGTGATTACTCTGCAACCTGCTCAGCTACTGGAGCCTCCTCAGTTGCAGGAGTCTCCTCAGTTGCAGGAGCCTCCTCAGCTACTGGCTCAGCCTCAATAACGATATCCTCATCAGTCTCAGTCACTGGTGCCAACTGCTCGTTTAGACCCTTATTAAGTGCATCCTCGCCACTTATCTTGTTAGTTGTCTTTGGAAGTGCAACAACTGAAAGAAGTGTGAAGAATACGATAGCAGCAATCATTGCCCAAGTAAACTTCACAAGGAAATCTGTAGTCTGGCGAACGCCCATAGTCTGGTTAGCAGCACCGAAGTTAGCAGCCATACCGCTCTTTGGGCTCTGTACCAATACTGCAAGTATAAGTAGGATACTTGCAATTACAATCATAATAATCGAAAATGTATACATAACGCGTGTAAAATTAATTATCTTCTGTTATTGTTTTGTTGCCTTATTCTCAATTTCTGAGATAAGTCGTGCAAAGTAAATACTTTTTTCTGAATTTAGCAAACTTAATTTGCGATAAGTGGCAATAGCTTCGGCATATAACCCCTGTTTTTCGTAAATTTCTGCAATTTCCTCGCTCACGAGCTCGTCATCATCCTCCATTTCGGGTGTTGCAAGGTCGCTATCGTCGCCATCCTTCGCCACAATGCGGTAGTCATCGAGCTTCAAGAAACGCTCGATAATATCCTCGGCACTAACATGGCGCAATGCCTCGAGGTCTATCTCCTCGGTCTGTAGCGTAGCAGTAGGGTGGAGCATCGCTATAAGTCGTGTGGCAGGGTCCTCAATCTTGCCGTCGCTCTTGCGTGCAATGGCGAGACGTAGGGCACTCCACCATGGGTACTGCTCCAATAGTTGCTCGATATTTTTTTGTTCTAAAGCTGCCATATCTACTACCAGTTACCAGCCGCAGCCATATAGATATCGTTAACCAAGGCCTCCACAATCTCCTCGATAAGCTGATCCTGTACATCTATCAAGAGCTGAGATGCGTCGTAGTCGGCATACGATGAGAAGGTCTTATTGTTAAACGACATAGTCTGGTCGACAGCATTCTGAAAGTTTACCTTAACTGTGATTGTAAGACGGTTCTGCAGAGCGTAGTCGCCACTCGATACAGATGAGGTGTTTGAGGCGTAGTTTGTAATCTCGCCCTCGAAAGCGAAATCGCCACCCTCCTCGACCTGCTGAAGGCGTGTCTGGCGCGAGAACTTATCACGCAAGCCCTCGGTAAGAGCGTTACTCAACGTAGGTGCCACCATAGGCGCATTGTTCGGAAAGTATGCCACAGAGAAGGTCTGCGCCGCAGGAGGAATAGAACCTCCCGAGAGGTTGTATGTAACCTTATAGCCACAAGAATTTGTAATTATAGCTATTGCAAGCAGGGCAAATATGTGTTTTAACTTTTTCATAATCATTATTTTGTATTATCGTCGATACCTAATGCCTTCATCTTTCGATAGAGTGTGCGCTCCGAGATAAAGAGATCACGCGCAGCCTCCTTGCGGCGGTAGTTGTTGCGCTGGAGGGCTTGGATAATCTGCTCGCGCTGTACATCATCCTTCGTAAGCTCTCTTGTTGGTATATCATCAACAACCTCTACCATATCCTCATATTCGTAGCGTGGTGCAACCACCTCGTGACGCTCTGGAAGTAGACCTGCAATCTCGTGTTGCTCGCGCTGTGGTGGCTGTGGGGTAGTGCCTCTGCCTGACATTGCCTCTGTCATCATACGCTTTAGGTCGTTGATATCGTTGCGCATATCGAACAAAATCTTATATAGTAACTCGCGCTCCGTTGCCATACTCTCATAGCTGTCGTTGCCACCACCTACAGTGCGTACCGAGAACTCCTCGTTAGGAAGGTAGCGACGAAGGATATCTGCAGTGATATTACGACTCTGCTCAACGGCAGAGATCTGCTCTGCTACATTCTTGAGCTGGCGGATATTGCCTCGCCAGTGGTAGTTCTCAAGTAGAATGCGCGCCCCCTCGTCGAGGACAATCGCTGGCATCTTATACTGAACAGCCACATCGCTGGCAAACTTGCGGAATAGAAGGTGAATATCGCTTTTGCGCTCGCGGAGTGGTGGAACACTGATAGGTACAGTGTTCAAACGGTAGTATAGATCCTCGCGGAAGCGACCCTCAGCAATAGCGCGCATAAGGTCGTTGTTCGTAGCTGCTACAACGCGCACATTGGTCTTTTGTACCTTTGCCGAGCCTACACGCATAAACTCGCCAGTCTGCAACACGCGGAGCAGGCGCACTTGTGTAGATATCGGTAATTCGCCAACCTCATCGAGGAAGATAGTGCCACCATCCGCCTCCTCGAAGTATCCCTTGCGGCTATCAATAGCTCCTGTAAATGAGCCCTTCTCGTGACCAAATAGCTCTGAGTCGATAGTGCCCTCAGGGATAGCGCCACAGTTAACGGCTACATATTTATTGTGCTTGCGAGCTGAGTGTGTGTGTATGATCTTTGGAAAAAACTCCTTACCAACACCGCTCTCACCTGTAACCAACACCGAGAGATCGGTAGGAGCCACACGCATAGCAATCTCTATGGCAGTATTCAAAGCCTCGGTATTGCCGATAATACCGAACTGCTGTTTTACTGTGAGAAGTTCATTCGATGTCATATCCTTACTCGGTTACGATATTGTTGGTTTTATAAATATCTGTGTCAAACACCATTATAGGCGATTGATACAAGGTGTCTAATGGCATAAAGAACATTAGGCTATCTTGCATATTTAGTGAGTCGATCTCCGTATAGCGCTCCGTAACACCAAGCTTAACTTGCTGAGGCTCTGAGCGCTGACTATTTAACCAGTACCATAGCGCATAGATACCTCCTGCTACGACTATCAATATTAGTAGAAGTAGTGGCGATTTGCGTTGTGGGGCATGGCGCTTATCCGAGCGCTCCTCGCTACGCTTCTTCTTTCTATCATCGTAGTTTAGACCGCGCAAATAGTAGTCGGGCTTATTCGACGATATTGGGCTGCTCTCTGCTTGTTTTGATTTTGTCTTTGTCTTGAGCGGTTTTGTGGCACCCTCAGACATCCTAATGCTGTTGGTTAATAGCCCCCATTTAATCTTCTCAATGTTAAGAGTCTCAATCGGAGGTTTAACGTTGCCGCCTATTATCTTTGGCTCGCGCTTGTGGTTGAATACTATCGTATTATTCTCTGCCGCGCTGAACTCTCCAAGCCCTGTGATGACGTATTTATCGCCTTGGCTTATTGCATGGTGTACCTCAAATACAAATCTGTCTATTTTGCCGATTGCCTCAAGCTCGCTCATACCGTATGCGATAAGCAACGAACGCAATACGCCATCGTCATTGCGCATAAGGTCGGTAAAGCGAATAATGCCAGATGGTTGCTTAACTATGAACGCACCGAGCTTTGGCACAACAATGCGTTTGTTGTACTTGAGATACTCGACAAGTATGTTGGTAATAAGCTCCACCTCTTTTTATTTTATATATAACGTGCAAAGATACAAAACTATTCATAAACTGCAAAATTTTTGAGGCGTGTTGGACTTAGCTTGTAGTTGGTGGGGTATATAATGAAAAAAAAGAGCCATCCAAGCAATTGCCGGATAGCTCTCCCAATTTATCTCCTATTTGTCTTACTCTTTCTGCTCGTTTAGGATGCGCATTGCTGCATCGAATATGGTTGTGTCGTCAAGAGTTACAACACCACCGTCTGGACCCTGCTCTATATGAATGCCCACGCCCTCTTTAGCGTCAAAATGCTTGCCACCAAAGTAGTTGCGTACTGTATCAACGTCAATTCCCAATTCGTCTGCGATGCGCTGCGAGCTACCACTAGGCAACTTATCCTTGATGCGGCGCAATTCATTAAATGTAATAATCATAACTTTTAAATATTAGTTGATAAATTTGTTTCGTACCACTAAATTAATACAATTTTTTGGAACAGCCAAACATTTGAGGTTATTTTTGCAAATTATTTCAATATTTGTGCATAACTATAAAAGAATAGGAGCGATACCACATTGTTGTGGACCGCTCCTATACCATATATATTATATATACTACTCGTTAAGAGCTGCGTGAGCTGCTGCAAGACGTGCGATAGGCACACGGAATGGAGAACAGCTTACATAGTTCAAACCTGCGTAGTGGCAGAACTCTACTGATGATGGCTCACCGCCGTGCTCACCGCAGATACCGCACTTCAAGTCTGGACGTGTTGTGCGACCCTTGAATACAGCCTCACGAACAAGCTGACCTACGCCGTTACGATCCAATACCTTAAATGGATCGTTCTTGAGGATGTTCTTCTCAAGATATACTGGCAAGAACTTAGCGATATCGTCACGAGAGAAACCAAGAGTCATCTGAGTAAGGTCGTTAGTACCGAATGAGAAGAACTCTGCAACCTCAGCGATCTGGTTGGCAGTAACAGCAGCACGTGGAACCTCGATCATAGTACCTACAAGGTAGTCGATGCGGTCGTTACGCTCTGCGAATACAGCCTCGGCAGTCTGGTCGATGATGTTCTTCTGGTAGCGAAGCTCCTTGTGGTTACCTACAAGTGGTACCATAATCTCAACCTTAACAGGTGTGCCAGAAGCCTTAACATTCATTGCAGCCTCGATGATAGCACGTGCCTGCATCTCAGTGATCTCTGGGTATGTGTTACCAAGACGGCAACCACGGTGACCAAGCATTGGGTTAACCTCGTGCAAAGCCTCAACCTTAGCTACAACCTTCTCGAATGGAATGCCCATAGCCTCTGCCATATCGCGCTGATCCTTCTCAGTGTTAGGAGCGAACTCGTGCAATGGTGGGTCGAGGAGACGTACGATTACTGGGTAGCCATTCATAACCTTGAATAGACCCTCGAAGTCGCCACGCTGCATAGGCAACAACTTAGCAAGAGCCACACGGCGACCAGCCTCATCGTCAGAGAGAATCATCTCGCGGATAGCCTTGATGCGGTCACCCTCGAAGAACATGTGCTCTGTACGGCAAAGACCGATACCCTGTGCACCGAATGCAAATGCCTGCTCAGCATCACGTGGTGTATCAGCGTTAGCGCGAACGTTCATCTTAGAGTACTTGCCTGCAAGCTCCATATGCTGACCGAAGTCGCCATCGAGGTTTGCAGCCTGTGTAGCTACCTGACCAAGGTA
>JAZQYM010000051.1:0-21113 GCA_045633525.1 Alistipes sp.
CGCACCGCTACAACCGCATACCCTTGCTCAATTCCTTGCCTGGGGGAGTTCTGCAGGAGCTGGTCGTATAAGACTTACCCGGGTGCAAAAGTACAAAAAAAATGTATCTTTGCAAATAAAAAAGTGAAAATGAAGAGAAAATTTTTTGTTGTAATACTGGTATTGGCTGCTGTTGTGGCAGTTACAGCCGTTTGGGGTTATCAAATGTTTTATGGCGCAGCTGTCGAGGAGCGCATTACTGTAGTGTTGCGAGAGGATGAAAGTTACGACCAGAAGCTTGAAAAGGTGAAATCATCGGTCGCATATCCTATGGCGTTGGGCATCTATGCCAAGTATATCGACTTGGATAAGGGTATCGAGCCAGGTGCTTACACCTTCACTAAGGGTATGACTGTAATTCAGGTTGCTCGCACACTAAAGTTTGGTACAGACAATAGTGTCCGTTTGGTTATCAATAATGCACGTACACCAGAGGCCTTGGCTTCAAAAATTGCGATGCAGATCGATGCCGACTCTGTAGCGGTGGTGACAGCTTTGCGTAACGAGAGTATCATCAAAGAGATGGGCTTTAGCAGTGCTGAGGCTATGTTCTCTATCTTCTTGCCTAACACATACGAGGTGTATGCCGATATCACTCCAGAGTCGCTTGTGTGGCGAATGAAGCGTGAGTCGGATGCCTTTTGGGCAAGCGAGGAGCGTCAGGTGAAACTCGAGGAGTTGGGTATGACCCCATTCGAGGTTATGACACTCGCTTCGATTGTTCACGAGGAGACCAATGCTGCGGATGAGATGGCGCGCATTGCTGGTGTCTATATTAATCGACTCAATCGTGGTATGCTCCTTCAGGCAGATCCTACATTGAAGTATGCTGTGGGTGATCCTACTATCCGTCGAGTCTTGGATAAGCATAAGAGTGTGGAGTCGCCATATAATACCTATATGTACGCTGGTCTTCCTCCAACACCTATTGCTATGCCCGATATGGCAGCTATCGAGGGCGTGTTGAACTATGAGAAGCACGACTACCTCTATTTCTGTGCTCGTGCTGAGATGGATGGTCGTCATAACTTCGCAAAGACACTCTCTGAGCATAATAAGAATGCTGCGGAGTATCATCGTGCATTGGATAAGTTGAAAATTAAATAGTCGCCCTATATGAATAAGGAGTTTTGGTCGGATGTGTTGCGCTCAGGAGCTATCTTGGGTCTTGTGATGTCGCTATCGCACATTTTTGAGCAGTATATGCTGGCTTTTAGTGATGCTGATTTGATTAAGTCGGCGACTATATTCTGTATTGAGTGGCTTGTGGCGGCAGTGGTATTTATATGGTTGATTGCTCGTTTTACCAAGCGTAGAGCTATGGCAGTACCTACGGAGATAGGTGTTACATACTCATATCTATTGTCGTTTATCATTCTAACCTCGATGCTTACTGGCGTCTTGGTAGGTGTGGCTGATACGCTCTTTATCTCGATAATCGGGTATGATAACTTCATACTGGGAATGATAAATTATTATGATAGTATTGCGGAGTATATTGTTGTTAATTTGCAAACTCCAGCTATTAGTGGCGTGCCAGATCCAGCAGTGGCTGACCAGATAGATCTGTTCCTAAGTAATTTTGAGCAGCTAACAACTCAGTTGCGTCAGTCTGAGCAGCCAACGATTGTTGCTACAGTGTTTAATAAACTTAGTACATATTGCTTGGCGGGCATTGTGCCAGGTTTTGTGATTGCGGGAGTAGTATCGAGCCGTCATCGTCGTAATGCTATGCAGAAGTAGTGAGATAAAATCGAAGATTATGAGTCAGTTAGATATTTCAGTTGTTGTGCCACTCTATAACGAGGAGGAGTCGTTGCCAGAATTGGTGCAGTGGATTGATAGGGTAGCAAATGAGAATAGCCTAAGTTACGAGATAATTCTTATCGATGATGGCTCTACCGATAATTCGTGGAGCGTTGTTGAAGAACTCAAGAAGCAGTATGCTCAGATTAAGGGTATTAGCTTCTTGCGTAACTATGGTAAGTCGGCTGCGTTGTACGAGGGCTTTAAGATGGCTGAGGGCGAGGTGGTCTTTACTATGGATGCCGATTTGCAGGACTCGCCAGATGAAATACCTGAGATGCGTCGTATGATTTTGGAGGAGGGTTACGACTTGGTGTCGGGCTGGAAGAAGCGTCGCTATGACCCTATTGGCAAGCGTTGGCCAAGTAAGTTCTTCAACCTCACGGCTCGTGTAGTTTCAGGTATCAAACTCCACGATTTCAACTGTGGACTTAAGGCGTACCGTCGTAAGGTGGTTAAAAGTATCGAGGTCTATGGCGAGATGCATCGCTATATCCCTATCCTTGCTAAGCACGCTGGCTTCAAGCGTATTGGTGAGAAGGTTGTTGAGCACCGTGAGCGTAAGTATGGTGTCTCGAAGTTTGGTATCGAGAGAATGGTTAAGGGCTACTTAGACCTTATCTCAGTCTCGTTTATGTCGCACTTCGGTCGCTCACCAATGTACTTGTTTGGCTCTCTTGGAACATTGATGTTCTTGTTCGGTGGTATCACGACGGTATGGATTATTGTTAAGAAAGTTGTTGCACAGTCTAATGGCTTAGAGTGGCGCGGAGTTACCGAGCAACCGCTATTCTATTTAGCGTTGTTGGCAATCATCTTGGGTGTCCAGCTCTTCCTTGCGGGCTTCATCGCCGAGTTGATAAACCGTCGTTCGTCGGATAGAAACAGTTACCTAATCGATAAAAAGTTGGAATAATAATATAAAAGTAAAATACTATGATTCAGCGTATTCAATCACTCTATTTGCTTATTGCTACAGCACTTATGGGTCTTGCTCTTATTTTGCCGGTAGCTACGTTTACCTCCTCTACAGATGTCGTTTATACATTGTCTGCGTTCTCGCTAAGCACTGATGCAGAGCCAGAGTCGCTAAGCACAATTTGGATGGGCATCCTAATGGCTGCTGCAACGGTGCTTCCTCTTGTGACGCTATTTATGTTCAAGCGCAGGATGTTACAGGTAAGATTGTGTGCTGTGGAGATTGTTCTCTTGTTGGGTTGTATCGCTTTTGAGGCTATCTACTACTACCTTGCAGGTGCAAACGCCTTGGAGAATGTAGAGATTGAGCACCGTCAGTTTGGTTGGGCTGCGATTATGCCTATCATTGCGTTGGTGTTGTCTGCTATGGCGGCACGTGCAACATTCAAGGATGAGGTTATGGTACGTTCATTTGACCGCATACGATAATGAATAGCTTTGAGACACAGATTCGTGTGGAGTATCACCACACCGACCAGATGGGCATTGTTCATCACTCGAACTATGTTAAGTTCTTTGAGGTCGCTCGTACCGAGTGGTTGCGTGCAGCGGGTTTGACCTACGCCGAAATGGAGCGTAGGGGCGTTATGATGCCTATTGTAGAGGTGCAGGTAAAGTACCGTCAGCCAGCATATTACGATGAGCTTATTACCGTGCGTGCCGAGGTGGTTGAGTTGCCTATGGCGCGTATGACCTTCCGCTACGAGATTCGTGGCGAGGATGGCAGAGATATCGCATCGGGTCTTACCACATTGGGCTTTATTGATAAGGAGACTCGTCGTCCACAGCGTGCACCGCAGTGGCTTATGGAGGTGTTGAATAAGGAGCTAAATATCGAGTAGCCTATGTCGAAGGTTGGAGATTACCTTAGCTTAGTTAAGTTCTCGCACACGATCTTTGCAATGCCTTTTGCGTTGCTCGCCTTTGTCTATGCTGTTAAGAGCTCGCCAGAGCTATTGGTGGATAATGGTGTAGATTGGTGGATGCTGCTGCTTGTGAAGGTGGTGTTGTGTATGGTCTTTGCCCGCAATGTCGCTATGGGCTTCAATCGCTGGGCAGATAGATTTATTGACGCCGAGAATCCTCGCACTGCGATGCGTGAGATTCCTGCGGGTAAGATATCTTCGCGTGAGGCGGTGTGGTTTATTGCCATCAACGCTGTGTTGTTTATCATTGCCAGTGCTACGATAAATCCTCTTTGTGGATGGCTCTCTCCTGTGGCGTTGACAGTGGTGATGTTCTATAGTTACTGTAAGCGTTTTACCTCGTTGGCACATATCGTACTTGGTGTGTCGTTGGGTATTGCTCCTGTGGGTGCTACTATCGCGGTATGTGGTGAAATTACTACTGAGAGTTTGATCTTAGCTCTTGGTGTAATGTGCTGGTCTGCAGGCTTCGATATCATCTACGCTCTGCAAGATGCTGCGTTTGATAGAGAGCGAGGTTTGTGCTCTATTCCTTCGCGCTTTTCTGCTTTTACCTCTCTTGTAATCAGTGCGTTGCTGCATGTTGTAAGCCTCTGTGCGATTGTTGTTTATACCCTCTATCAACCTCAGTCGTGGCTTGTGTGGTTGGGTTGCGCAATGTTTGCAGTGATACTCCTAATGGAGCATATTCTTGTGACCCCTACACACCAGCGAAACATCGGTATTGCCTTCGGTACGCTCAATGCTCTTGCAAGCGTGGCGTACGGTGTTGCGCTGATTCTAAATTTGCTAATCTTTGGTTAGAGAATGTGGGTAGGTGTTGCCTTTCTCTCAGCGCTTATGCTGGGACTCTACGATGTTGCTAAGAAGCGTTCGCTCACGGGCAATGCGGTGGTTGCGGTGCTGTGGTTCAACACCCTTATATCGACCGTCATATTCCTACCTGTTGTTTTAGACTCAGAGCTAACGCTCGGTATTCTCTCTGATACTTCGCTTAGCTATGAGCCTACCAATCACTTTAGCCACCTCCTTGTTGCCATAAAGGCTGTTATCACGTTATCGTCGTGGATATGTGGCTATTACGCAATGAAACACTTGCCACTTACTATTGTAGGTCCTGTTAATGCAACTCGCCCTGTTGTGGTGTTGGTGGGTGCTGTTTTGCTCTTTGGTGAGAGACTGAATATGTGGCAGTGGGGCGGTGTGCTGCTAACTATTGTATCGTTGTATCTCTTGTCACTAAGTAGTAAAAAGGAGAATGTTAGCTTCTCGAGCCGTCATGCCGTGGCAATGTTTATGGCTATGCTGCTTGGTGCGGTGAGTGGGCTTTTCGATAAGTATATTATCTCGGAGCACTCGCTTGACCCTATGTTTGTGCAGAGTTGGTTTAGTATCTACCAGCTTGCCATAATGACGGTTTTGCTGCTTGTTATCTGGTATCCGCGACGAAATGTGGATAAGTTCCATTGGTCGTGGGCGATACCTCTAATCTCGGTATTTGTATCTCTTGCCGACTTCTGTTACTATCACGCCATAGATATGGATGGTTCGATGATTGCGGTTATCTCGATGATACGTCGCTTCTCAGTTGTCGTATCGTTTGTATGTGCTGCGGTGATCTTTGGCGAGAAAAACCTTAAGAGCAAGGCTCTTGATATGGTCCTGATACTTGTCGGTATGATACTCCTTGCTGTAGGTAGTATTCATTAGTAGCATCATTAATTTGGGTTTAAAAAATAGTATAGAGCAAGTTTTATCGCTTGCTCTATTTTATTTTGGGCGATACGTTGAATGTTGACTTTATGCAAGTTTTATAATTGAAAGGTCATTTTTGCTAAAAATATTTGGATTTACGAAGTAAAAACACTACCTTTACACAAATATATCACATATCAAAAAACTGTGCAATTGAAAAAATAGTGAGGATATACGCTGTAGGCCCTGTTATAAGGGTCGTTTAAGCGTCTGTATGTGGTATTTACTAAACAGGAAATAAAATTAATTATTAACTATTTGAACTATGAAGTACTTATCTAAGATGTTGGGCATGTTCCTTGTTGGTTCTATGCTCATGACCGCAGGTTGTGCGGACTATGATGAGGATATTCGCGATCTTAACACTAAGATCGAGGATGTTCAGACATCATTTGACGAGAGACTCTCTGAGATGGAGAGTGATCTTGAGGCTACTCAGGGTGAGTTGAACGAGTTGGTTGCCGATCTGGAGGCAAGCAAGTCTGATTTGGAGGCGCTAAAGAATGCTTACGAGGCTTTCAAGAAGAGCATCGAGGAGGCAAATTACGATCAGCAGATTGTTGATGCTCTTAAAGAGTTTGAGGACAAGGTAAAGGAGTTGGAGACTCTTGACCAGGGCTTTAGAGGTCAGTTGTCTGATATTATCACCAATATCGCAACAAACAAGGAGGATATATCTGAGATTAATGGTGTGCTTACTTTGGTAGATCAGCAGATCAAGGATCTCGAGGCTCGTATCACTGAGGCTGAGAATCGTTTGAAGGAGATCGAGGATGAGCTTGCTCTACTTGGTGAGCAGTTGGCATCATTGATTCAGAACATCACTTTCGTTCCAGAGTACACTGACGGTCTTGCTACTGCTGCTCGTGTAATCGGTCCTAAGGGTTCTACTTTGTCTGCTACTACATTGACCGCTGTATTTGAGGTAACTCCATCGTCAGCAGCACATGTGCTTGCTCAGCATGGTCGTGTTACTGTTGAGCCTATCAAGACTCGTGCTGCAGTTTTGCAGGGTGAGCGCTTGGTTGTAGAGGAGATTGAGGGTCAGCCAGGTCGTGTTAAGGTTACTGCCTTTGTTCACAATATGCCAGCAGATTTCAACTCATACGCATTCACTTTGAATGTTGCTGTTGAGGAGAATGTAATCGCATCAAGTGACTATGTATACATCCACGAGAACGACGAGCCAGAGTATCAGTATGCTCTTGTAACTGAAGAGGGTAATGAGCCTATCAAGAACCACGCTAATTGGGATGCTGATCGCGAGGCTTTGGTATTTGAGAATAAGTGGACTAACGCTGATGAGCAGCCAGTTCTTGCTCTCGATGGTTATGTTTATAAGCTTACTAATGGTAAGGATTACTACACACTTACTGATATCGAGCAGCGCTTTGGTATGGCAGAGAATGCTCTTGCTGTAACTCTCAATGCTGAGATCTCTGACCAGGACGCTGAGTTCGTGTCTGCAACTGCAGAGGCTGCAATCGATATGTTTTATGATAACGAGTATCAGATGTACAAATACATCAACAGAGAGGCTGAGATTACTTTTGTATCTAAGAATGATGCCTTCTTGAAGGACACAGTTAAGGCATACTATAAGGTTGGTGGTGTAGACGTTGTTGATGGTACCTTCACTATCGAGGAGGAGGGTGACCTTTATTGGTTGTCTCAGAACCAGAAGTATGTATTCGACGAGAAGAAGGCTTCTAAGGTGGTATTTGCTAATGGCGTAGAGCTTGATATGGCTGGTTACTGTGATACACAGTACAAGAATGATCCATATAAGGCTATCTCTCCAAGCAAGGTTGTTACTATCAGTGGTAATGGCGCTGTTGTTAAGAATCTTGTTGTAAACGGTGTTGAGTCTGTAGGTTTGTTCGGTTACATTAAGGGTAGCGTAAGTGACCTCTCTGTAGTTGATGCTAAGATTACTGGTAACCACTGGGCTGGAGGTATCACTGGTAGAATCTGTGGTCCTATTAAGAACTGTCACGTTGATGGCGCTGAGATTATTGTGACTCCACGCCAGGTAAATGGTGTTTGGAATGATGGTGATAAGGCTGGTGGTATCGTTGGTTACTCTGAGCCAAATGCTGCTAACACTCCTGCAGAGCCTATCGAGAACTGCTCTGTTAAGAATACTGTTATCTCTGCATTCCGTGATCTTGCAGGTATCGTTGGTGCTATGTATTATGGTGATAACCTTAAGAACAACGTCGTTAACAATGTTGAGCTTACTGCTGTTCAGCGCGAGAGTTTGTATAAGGGTTACAACGAGGATGTTAACATAGGTCGTATTCTTGGTCGTGATCTAAGGTCTGTTTGGGAGGAGTCTAAATATGCTTCAAATAGCGTAGATATGGCATACCTTCGTATCTGTTATGCTGAGGGTGCTGAGGTTAATGTAAATTCATTCGATCCTGCTGAGCATACACTTGAAATCTCATCTGCTAATGGTTTGGCATGGTTCTCTAACCATATTACAGATTCAAACTACTTCACTTATCAGAATGTTGCTATTGTAAATGATATTGACTTCAACAACAAGCTTTACTTCGCAGAGGATGATGTTACGTTTACTGCTATTAGCAATAAGGTGAAACCAGGTGTATGGCGTAAGTTGAACTTCGATGGTATGGATAACACTATCTATAACTTCGAGTGGAAGGAGGATGTGAAGAATGTTGCGCTATTCGGTGAGTACAATTCTAACATCAAGAATATCAAGATGGTTAATGTAAACCTTCAGGGTATTGGTCGCGTAGCTCCTATTGCTGCACAGTGTTGGGGTAATATTGATAACTGTCATGTTACGAACGCTACACTTGTTGCAACTCCTTGCCAGGTAAATGGTAGTTGGGATAATGGTGATAAGGTTGGTGGTATCGTTGCTCAGATGCAGTCTAATGGCGGAAATGCAACGAATGGCACTATCACTAATTGCTCTGTAACTAATGTTGATATCGAGGGTTACCGTGATCTTGGTGGTCTTGCTGGTCATGCTGAGCTTGCTTCATACGACAATTCTAATAAGTTTGAGAATGTAGTTGTATGGGTAAACCAGACTTGCGATAGCTACGTTAAGGAGTTTACTCCATTTGAGAATGAGGGTGAGGTTGTTGGTCGTGCTGATGGAGGCATAAGCGCTGCTACTCCAGCAGATGTTGAGGGTGTTGAGATTTACAATATCCTTTACTCAGACCTTGGTCGTCGTTATGTTGTTGATCCTAGCAAAAAGCTCTACTTGGGTTATGCTAAGTATAGCGATGTTGAGAATGCTAAGGCACTTAGAAAGTTCGCTGAGGAGTATATGAATTATGAGAAAGTAATTCAGGTTACTGATATGCAGCTTTTGAATACTTGGAACCCAATTGGTACTGATGCTGTACCATTCGTTGGTGTTTACGAAGGTAATGGTAAGACCATTAATGGTCTGCGCATTTCAAACTACAATACAACTCCTTCTGGTTTCTTTGGTGTTGCAATTGGTCATTTGACAGGTATTAATATTGTTAGACCTGATATCTATGGTTGTCACTATGCAGGTGCTATTGCAGCTAAGTTGTATGGTACTGTTAGTAACTGTAAAGTTAGCGGAGGTCTTGTTGTTCTTATGCCAAATGCAGTAGGTGATAACTTCGATAATGGTGATAAGGCTGGTGCTTTGGTTGGTTATCTTGCAGCATCTGGTAATGGTTCAGATAAGATTATTAACAACACAGTAGATGGTGTTACTGTTAGAGCATATCGTGATGTTGCAGCTTTGGTAGGTTGTGCAAATGAGATCTATGATATGTCTGGTAATACTATTAATCAGTGTACTATCACTGCCGATCAGGTTGTTGGTGCTTATATTGATGCCGATGAGTATACTCCTAATATTGGTATCCTTATTGGTCGTCTTATCTCAACTGACACATCAAAGATTAAGGACAATGTGATTAAAGATAATAATCAGCTTAGCTGTTATGTTAAGACTGAGGAGGGTTCTACAAACGAGATAATTGATCTTGTAGAGGTTGGTTATATCGGTGAGTAGTATCTAAAGACTATTTGAGGGGTTGTCGAGCAATCGACAACCCTTTTTTTTGTTTTAGTACTAAAATTGGTCGTAAATAATTTGGTAAATTCAAAATTTTGGTTGTATCTTTGTGATATCAAAATGATATTATTATTTAACCGTAAAATACTATCGATTATGAAGAACTTTACTTATTCTGGTTGGAAACTCAATGGCTTTGTGGCTCTGCTTATTAATTTGGTCTTGTGGGGTGTTCTTGCCTACATTTGCTACGCATTAGCAATCTCGGCAATAAGCGAGGTATTAGGTGTTACGGCAATTGTCATTGTTGCACTTCTTGCTACATTGATGATTCCTGGTTTTATAATGCTTGAACCTAATGAGTCACGTGTGTTGCTCTTCTTTGGTAACTACCGTGGTACCTTCTACGATACTGGCTTTTGGTGGATTAATCCTCTTATGTCTGCAAAGAAACTCTCGATGCGTGCTCGCAACCTAAATGTTGATCCTATTAAGGTGAATGATAAGGCAGGTAACCCAATTCTTATTGGTTTGGTTGTGGTTTGGAAGATTAAGAATGATGGCGCATATAACGCAGTGTTCGAGATTGATGCTCCATCAGAGATTGGTGTTAACAGCTCAAACCTTCGTATGAACGTGTTGGAGAACTTCGTTGCTGTACAGAGCGACTCTGCTTTGCGTCAGGTAGCTGGTATGTATGCCTACGATGAGAACACAAATAGCACTCCAGATGAGGTAACACTTCGTTCGGGCGGTGAGGAGATTAACGAGCGCCTTACCGAGGAGCTTAACGATCGCCTCTCTATTGCTGGTATCGAGGTTGTGGAGGCTCGCCTCAACTACTTGGCATACGCTCCAGAGATTGCTGCAGCAATGCTTCGTCGTCAGCAGGCTGACGCTATTATCTCGGCGCGTGAGAAGATTGTAGAGGGCGCTGTATCTATGGTTAAGATTGCTCTTGAGCGTCTATCTACCGAGGAGGTTGTAGAGCTTGATGAGGAGCGTAAGGCTGCTATGGTTAGCAACCTTCTTGTAGTGTTGTGTGCTGATGAGGCTGCTCAGCCAGTTGTCAACGCAGGTACGCTTCACAATTAAATAACGGACTTTAAATAGTTATTATGGCTACGAAGGAGTCAAATACGCGCAGCTTTGTACTTCGCATTGATGGCGAGACGATGGATGCTCTCGAGAAGTGGGCGGCCGATGAGTTTCGCTCGACCAATGGTCAGCTGCAATGGATTATAGCCGAGGCTTTGCGTCGTAGTGGGCGCAAGCCTCGTGCAAAAAAGTCGAAGGAGGGCAGAAACAATGAGGATTAAACCTCTAAATTAAATCTATAAATATATGAATATCGATTTGATTGCAGGTATAGTAGGTACTGTGGTTGTATTGGTGCTTGGTTTGCTGATACTGCTTGGCTTGGGTGATAGGTTTATCTCGGGTTACAACACCGCCTCTGAGGAGAAGAAGGCTCGCTATAACCTCCCACGTTTGCGCCTTGTGACGGGAATATCTATCTTTGTGCTTACCGCTGCTACTTGGCTATGTATATTGCTGCAGCTCTCTGAGAGCGCTATCGGTGGTGTTATGCTTGTATTGGCGATATTGATTCTATTAGCGCAGAAATTTTATGCAATGAAATAGTTATGAAGACAAATTCACAAATCAGACAAGAGACCATGTCACTAATGCGTGGTAATTGGTCAACTATGGCGGTTATAGCTGTAGTATTCGGTGTATTTTATGTATTCACCGCGAATAGCTTTCCATTGGTATTGTTTGTTTATTGCCCATTGAGCTTGGGTCTTGCAATGACGATGTTGCATTTTGTGCGTCGTACTAAGAGTGTTGGTGTTGGTGATCTATTCTCTGCGTTCAATGCTAAGTACTACTGGAAGAGTATGGGCTTGGGGGTGCTTATATGGGTATATACGTTCCTATGGTCATTGTTGTTTGTAGTACCTGGCATCATAAAGATCTATTCATATTTTCTTGCCCCATATATCCTTGCAGATAACCCAAATATTACTGCTGAGGAGGCAATATGTCGCAGTATGCGTATGATGGATGGTCATAAGATGCAGCTCTTCCTTATGACTCTTGGCTATGCTCTCTTTGTGATGCTTTCATCCTTCCTATTCTGTATCCCATTATTGTGGGTAGTCCCATATTATAATGCAGTCTTTGCTAAATTCTACGAAGAGGTGAAAAATAGATAATAACTTGCGCTTTGCGCGAGATTATATATAAAGAGGGTAACGATTGCGTTACCCTCTTTATATATAAATATGTGTCGCAGATACTATACGTTTTAGAAGGTGAGAGCAGGGACGACAGAGACGGAAGAGACGAAAACGAAACAGAGTATCAAAAATTCTCTCTGTTGTCTCTGCTGTCCCTGTTGTCTCTGCTGTCTCTGCTGTCTCTGCTCTCGCCTTAATCGCAAAGTTCACCTTTCAGTTTTCAGTTTTCACTTTAATTCGTCGCTCCACTCCTTGTATGGATTGGCTCTGAGGTGTGAGTTGTAATAGCGCTTGATGCCCGTTACCTCTGCGCCTAACCATTCGGGGCGGATAAACTCCTCATCGATAGATGATAGCTCCACCTCGGCAATGGTAAGACCCTCGTTGTCGCCGTGGAACTCATCTACTTCGAAGGTGTGGTCTCCAACCTTGACTAAGTGGCGGTGCTTGTCTATAAGTGCACCTTCGCATAGAGGTAAAAGTTCCATAGCCTCGTGTGCCTCAATCTCCTTCTCCCACTCGAAGCGCGAGAGTCCGCCATCGTGCGAAGGACCTTTGATTGTGAGCCACGCTCTATCGTCGCTTATGCGCACACGCACTGTGCGACGCCCCGATGCAATATATCCTTGTATAAGGTGCATAACGCTGTGGGCGAGATTTTTATACTCGCCCACAACTAAAAATTTACGTTCTATCTCCTGAGCCATCGGTTACTCCTCGTACGCAAACATAGGATCCCACGATGGTAGCTGTATTGGCTTCTGCTCCAATAGCTTGAGTGTCTCGGCAGGGATATACTTTTTGTCGATAACCACGCGGAACATATACTCCTCAAACCACTCGTCAGTCATAATAAGGTTGCCCTTCCAACCAGAGTTTGCGCCCCAGCTATTCTCCACCATCCACTTCTTAGGGTTGCCCTCCTCGTCGAGGTCTACAGCGATAAGAGTCATGGCGTGTGAAGAACCACTTGCGAAGGTGCGAACGCGCTGCTCCTTGTTCATTGGGAACTCAACACCCATAAGTGACTCGTAGTCGAAGTTGTTGATGTCGAGTGTGCCCTTCTTAGAAAGGAGGAACTTGCCTACATCGCATGAGAAGTACATCGCAGTATTATCCTTGATAGAGGCGATAGCCAATGCCTTAACCTCCTCGATAGGGAGATTTAGATATACCCAGTTGTCGCCGTCATAGACGTGGCGGTCGTACTCAATCTCGTATACCTTGTGGTACTCGCGTGTAGGGTCGTTCATAACCATTACAAAGTTCTTCTCAAGGTCGATATCTCCAAAATACTCCTGGTAGAAAGATTTAGGAGTGTAGCGCTTAGTCTCAATAGGGTTACCATCCTTGTCGTGGCGTGTCCACTCGAACTCAGTAGGAGGAACACCGTATGCGCGTACAAGCATAGAGTAGATCTCCTTAAGCATCTCAGTCTTGAGTGCTACGGTCGAGCGACGATCCTTCTGCTCGCGGAGCTTAAGACCAAACTCGCGGAGCTTGAGCTTGATAAGGTTGCCCACCTGAGCAGTGTTGTTTGACTGGTAGTTCTCAGGCATAACCTCAGCTGGCACAACGCCATACTTCATAACAAGGTTCGATACACCAGTAAACTGACCACCATCGTTCAATGGATTCTTAAATAGCCACTCCACCTTGCGGTCATCCATAGGGAGGTGCTTGGTGTCGATAACTGCCTGAAGGAAGAGGTTTGACTTCTCCAACTGGTCATATACAAATAGGTAGTTCTGTGAGAACTCCAACGATGGCAAGTCGAGGTCATCAATCATCTTGGCACGCAAAACATTAAGACCAGTAAAGAGCCAGCAACGACCCGATTGGTGCTGGTCTGTAATGCCTTTAGTGCGTACGCGGTGCGAGAAGTGGGTGTCGATCATAGCAAGATTTTCGGCATTTGTCGCAAGCTCTGGAATTGCGTTTAGAGCAAGTGCATTGCGTGCAGCCTTCTCTGCCTGGCTATTTGTCTGACCAGTGCGTATCTCTTGCAACATCTCGGCTGTGATGCCGCCGTTGTCCTTCTGTGCGCTAAGTGTGCCCACGGTCATAAGTGCCAAGGCAAGTGTTATAATTTTCTTCATTGTTTTAGTTTTTTGTGTAAATATAAAAATGGGGTTGTCCAAGAGTTTGGACAGCCCCACAATATCTCTATTATCGATTACCAAGCGAACAATGGGTACTCGTTCATCATAGCGTTCACATCTTTGCGAACTGCTGCGATGTTCTCCTCGTTCTCAGGATCAGAGAGTACGCGATCGATAAGCTCAGCGATATAGTCCATCTTATCCTCCTTAACACCACGAGTAGTGATTGCAGGAGTACCAAAGCGCAAACCAGATGTGGTGAATGGAGTGCGTGAATCGAATGGTACCATATTCTTGTTTGTAGTGATATCGGCAGCTACCAAACACTTCTCAGCGAGCTTACCTGTAAGCTCTGGGAACTTAGTGCGAAGATCAACCAACATAAGGTGGTTGTCAGTGCCGCCAGATACGATCTTGTAACCACGCTTTGTAAGAGCCTCAGCCAAAGCCTTAGAGTTCTTAACAACCTGCTGCTGGTACTCCTTGTACTCTGGAGTCAAAGCCTCGCCAAAGGCAACAGCCTTAGCTGCGATAACGTGCTCAAGTGGACCACCCTGGATACCTGGGAATACTGCAGAGTTCAAGATCTGAGACATCTTCTTTACAACGCCCTTAGGAGTAGTGTAGCCCCATGGGTTGTCGAAGTCCTTACCCATAAGGATGATACCACCGCGAGGACCGCGAAGAGTCTTATGTGTTGTAGATGTTACGATGTGTGCATACTTAACAGGGTTGTCGAGGATGCCAGCAGCGATAAGACCTGCCGTGTGAGCCATATCGATAAGAAGCAAAGCACCTACCTTATCTGCTATCTCGCGCATTCTTTTGTAGTCCCACTCGCGAGAGAATGCAGAAGCACCACCCACGATAAGCTTTGGCTTGTGCTCCAATGCCAATGCCTCCATCTCATCGTAGTCGATGTTACCAGTCTCCTCCTTTAGCTTGTAACCAACAGCGTTGAAGTACATACCCGACATATTCACTGGTGAACCGTGTGAAAGGTGACCACCGTGTGAAAGGTCAAGACCCATAAATGTGTCGCCTGGCTTGAGGCAAGCAAAGAATACTGCCATATTAGCCTGAGCGCCTGAGTGAGGCTGTACGTTAGCATACTCAGCATCGTAAATCTTGCATAGACGCTCGATAGCGAGATTCTCAATCTTATCTACGACCTCGCAACCGCCATAATATCGAGCAGCAGGGTATCCCTCAGCATATTTGTTTGTGCATACTGAGCCCATGGCAGCCATAACCTGGTCACTTACGAAGTTCTCAGATGCAATAAGCTCGATGCCCTTTGTTTGACGCGCACGCTCCTCGGCGATAAGGTCAAAAATCTGTAAATCCTTGTTCATTTTAGTTATTGTAATAGGTTTGTTTTTAGGTTTTGTATCATCTGTCATACACTACTTATCCAAGTAGTATGAGTACTCGTGTGATAGGGTGTATGTGATGTTGTTAATCTCAATCTTGGTGCGCTCGACAGTCTCCTTCCACTTCTTGTGCTCCTCGCTGTCACGCTTGCTATACTTAAGGTTGATCTTGTACTCCTCAAGCATATAGCATAGATGGTCGTAGCGGTTGATAAGCTCCATCTTGAACTGGTCATCCTCGGCGTTGTTGCCGCTACGCTTCACAATGTCGTACTCTACGATATAAGGAACAGCGTTGCCAATCACGATGAAGCGACCGCTCTCGATATCGTAGAAGTTAACACCGTAGGTCTTGAAGGCGTTGCCAGTAGTGTAGTTGTTAGACTGCTCGTGCAGACACACCTTGTCCCACTTTCGTAGAACGCTACCATCAGCATTATAGGTTGTGATGCTGCCTATATGTGTTGTGGTATATGTACAGCTACAGAATAGTATAGCTGCTACTGCCATTGCGAAATATCTCTTAATACCCATATTCCTTCGAGTTTAGATTGTTCTTACAGCTAACAAAGTTAAGCATAAAAACTTTTATAACAAAATAAATAGAGGAGTTTTTAAGGGCGTTATGGTGCGATTTATGCGGTAGAGGGTGTGGTTTAATCTATATTCTATGAAAAAGATGGTCAAAAGTTTATTGATTGGTGCTGCTGCAGTCGTTAGCAGTACCTCGGTCGCGATAGCCTGTACGGGTATATCGCTTAAGGCTGCGGACGGTAGTTATGTGCAGTCACGCACGATAGAGTGGGCTAAGGGTGCTTTGAAGAGCGAGTATGTTATCATTCCGCGTGGCGAGGAGTTGCGCTCCTATACACCCACTGGTCTTAATGGCCTAAAGTTTAAGGCTCGCTATGGCGTTGTGGGTCTTGCTGTTGTCGAGAAGGAGTTTATTGCCGAGGGAATCAATGAGAAGGGTTTGTCGGCGGGTCTCTTTTTTTTCCCTCGTTATGGTAGTTATAGCAACTACGACACGGCTAACGATGCCAACACGCTTGCCGACTTGCAGGTTGTGCAGTGGATATTGAGTCAATTTGCCACTATCGACGAGGTGAAAAGAGCTGTTCAGGGCGTGCATATCGTTGGCTTAGAGAAGACAGCAGTTGTGCACTGGCGTATCGGTGAGCCATCAGGAAATCAGGTTGTTATGGAGATTGTTGACGGTAGGGTAAACTTCTACGATAATACGGTTGGTGTTATCACCAACGCCCCAGGTTTCGAGTGGCATCTTGCTAATTTGAATAACTATGTCAACCTTCGCCCAGGTAGTGCCGATAACTATAAACTTGGTGATGTGACCCTTGAGCCTATCGGTGGTAGCTCGGCTATGTTGGGGCTTCCTGGTGACTTTACTCCTCCTTCACGCTTTGTCCGTGCAGCCTTTTTTAGAAACACTGCGCCCCAGCGTGCTAATGGCGAGGCAACCGTATTGGAGAGCTTTCATATTCTAAACAACTTCGATGTTCCTATTGCCAGCGAAAACCCTCAGGAGTTAACCCTTCCAAGTGCTACGCAGTGGACATCGTCAATCGACCTTACTAATCGCAAGGTCTACTATAAGACGGCCTATAACAACTCTATTCGCTGTATTGACCTTGCAAAGATTGACTTCGATAAAGTCCGCTACCACTCAGCTCCGCTTGATGCCAAGCAGGAGCAACCAATAGAGCAGGTACAAATATAAATAATTGAGTGGTGTCTCTTTCGAGTACACCACTCTTTATTCTCGGTCAGCCTCACTATATATACTTTTGAGTCTATCCGACATCAGGTATTGGAATAGTCCGCGGAGGAACATATAGGCGGTGAAGGCGAGCCAGATGGCGTTGTTGCCAATAAGCCACGATGTGCCGTAGAGGAGTATAAAATAGCAAACTGATGACCATATCATTGAGTTGCGCATAATACGGCTACGGGTTGCACCTACCATAATGCCGTCCATAACAAATGGAAGTGCCGAGGCGATTGGAATAGCGATAATCCAACCAATATATTGCTCTGCCACGGCAATCAATTCTGAAGTGTTGTTATTCTCGGCATCTACAAGGAGCGAGAATATATCGCGCCACCAGCCTATATAGACACCAACATATATAAACGACACAACAAAGCACCATACGATGCAGAGCTTGATACACTTGCGTAGTGATGTTCCGTCTCTTGCGCCGATAAATCTGCCTGTAAGTGCCTCTGCGGCGTAGGCAAAGCCGTCGTTCATATACGAGAATAGGGTAAATAGCTGAAGCAGAATGGTGTTCACCGCCAAGATGTTTTTATCACCCATATCTGCCGATGCCTTAGTAAAGAAGGTATATACCGCTACAAGGCAGAAAGTGCGGATGATAATATCGCTATTGATTGAGAAGAAGCGCTTCATCGCTGAGAGGTCGATAATCTCGCTCCAAGTAACCTTAACAAGGCGCTTGTGATATTTCGCGGTAATGATAATAATCATAACTACAACACCTGTCCACTGAGCGACCACCGACGCTAAGGCGATACCCTCCAATCCCCAACTGCCTACAATCGAGAAGAGATAGCTAAATCCTACATGGAGGATGTTGACCATTATGGCTACAGCCATCGGTATCACAGCATTCTGCATACCCGTAAGCCAGCCATTAAAGGCAAAGAGCATAATGCCAGCAGGCACCGCCCAGATGCGCGTGTAGAAGTAGTCGGCAATCATTGCATCGCTTGCGCTATCGCCAGTGCTCATAAACCAGAGCGAGAACTCGCCGATAGGCCATTGTAGAATTAGGGCTAATACACCTACGGCAAGGGCAACGCATATTGCACGCCAAAGCATAAGCGAGTACTCCTTATGTTGGTTTGAACCGAATGCCTGAGCTGTAAGACCCGAGGTGCCCATACGTATAAATGAGCAGTTCCAATAGATGAAGTTAAATATCGCAACACCTATCGAGAGCGCACCAATAGTGGCAGCACCATCGCTACCCGCCACACGACCCGCAATAAAGGTCGAGGCGATACCCATCAGCGGAACGGTGATGTTTGAAATAATATTCGGTATAGCTATTCGTAGAATCTCTTTGTTCATACTTTTGTATTTAATTTGTGCAAAGGTATATATAATTATCTCATTTTGGTATAAATCTTGTGAAAGATGCTTATCATCACAAAATAATCGTTACCTTTGCGCCGATTTTTAATATATATAAATGTATGAAGACTAAGAACACAGACTCAACAGCTAATGTTTCGCGATTTGCGCGCGACAAGCGTCAGCGAGTAAACACAACAGAGCGCGTTGAGCGTAGCCCTCGTCCTCGCCGTGAGGGCGACAGCGAGGGAACAAGAGAGTTCCGCCCACGTGTGACAACTAAGGAGAAGCGTTCATCTTACAACCCTCATTTCACAGCCGAGAACCGCCTTCGTCCAGAGTATGAGGAGCGCAAGCCACGCGCAGAGCGTAGCTTTGACCGTGCAGAGAGAGGCGAGCGCAACTTCAATCGTACAGAGCGTACAGAGCGTGGCGAGCGTAATTTTAACAGAACAGAGCGTACAGAGCGCAGCTTTAACCGCACAGAACGTGGTGACCGCACAGAGCGTAGCTTTAACCGTGATGACAATCGTCGTCCAAAGAGCGGTGGTCGTCCAGGCACTTCGGATCGTCGTAGCGATAGCCGTGGTGGTGCAAAGCGTGGTTTTGCTCCTAAGCGAGACGAGAAGCCTCGCTCATACCCTAAGTATAATCCTAATCGTGTAAGTGGCGAGGTTCGCCTTAACCGTTTTATCTCGCAGTCGGGTGTTTGCTCACGCCGTGAGGCTGATGAGTTTATCCTTGCAGGTGTTGTGACAGTGAATGGTCAGGTTGTAACAGAGCTTGGAACAAAGATTTTGCCTACTGACGAGGTGCGTTTCAACGACGAGCGTCTCCAAGGCGAGAAGCATGTATACATCGTACTTAACAAGCCTAAGGGTTATGTTACATCACTCGAGGATCCACACGCCGATAAGACCGTTATGGATCTTCTAAGAGATGCTTGCACCGAGCGTGTTTACCCTGTAGGTCGTCTCGATAAGAACTCTTTGGGTCTACTTCTTATCACTAACGATGGCGATGTTACACGACAGCTAACACATCCATCATACCGCAAGAAAAAGATCTATCAGGTTACTCTCGATAAGCCTCTTACACGTGCCGATATGGATACGCTAACCGAGGGTATCACCCTTGAGGATGGCGATATCTTCGCTGACGAGGTTGCGTATGCATCAGAGGATAAGAAGACTATAGGCGTTGAGATTCACTCTGGTCGTAACCGTATCGTACGTCGTATGTTCGAGCACCTTGGCTACTCAGTTCAGAAACTCGACCGCGTATACTATGCAGGTCTTACTAAGAAGAACCTTAAGCGTGGTGATTGGCGCTTCCTAACTAAGGATGAGGTTATGCGTCTTAAGACTGGACAATACGAGTAATTTTCGATTATAAGGGCGCATCTGCGACCTCTCAATCATTCGGCTGAATGGGAAATACGCTTAGTATGTCCCATCCAGCCGAATTTCTTTATCGAGGTCACATCTGCAACCCTTCTAATCAAAAATTAAATTTCTTGTGATAAGCCGCAATCTGAGGCACATCCCAAAAGCTTAAACCACCCAGGGCTGTAGGTTGGCTACTATCCCTGAGTGGTTTCTTTTGTGATGTGCCACATCTCACGACTTCTGACAAGAAATTAGGTCGTGCTACCCGGAAGGGGTGTTTTATTCTCGCAATTGTGATTGGTGTGAGATATAATTTCCAAGTTCGGGGGAGAATGTTTGGTAAAATAAAAATAAAATTGTACATTTGCACCCGTCTTTTCGGAGATTGTGTGGCTCGGTTGGTGGAATAGGTAGACACGCCGGACTTAAAATCCTGTGGGCAGTAATGCCCGTACCGGTTCGACCCCGGTTCCGAGTACTTGAGAGAAGCTTTACGGCTTCTCTTTTTTTTTTGTTTATACCGTGCGAGAGGTCTGCGTTGCAGACTGTGCAAGGATGATATATAGTTTCTGCAAGCAAGCTCGCACACTATAAATCATCCTTGCAGGCTATGCCTTACTCTCGCACTATAAACTCTACACAGCTGTGCTCACTTTATGCCGGTTGCGCGAACAAGATTATGTTTATTGCTCGACTATAGTCTGCGCTTATATGTGTTCGCGCTACTGCTTCGCAGTTCGACCCCGGTTCCGAGTACAACAAAACCCTGTAAGTAGTTGATAAACAACACTTGCAGGGTTTCTCTTTTTGCCAAAACCTCAAATTTGGACACTTTTGGTCACCACTACGCAAAAGGATACCTAAAAAACACCTTGAAAAATCTACTTATTTAGTGAGGACAAACAAAAAATAATTTTTATTTTTGTTACACCGAGATTTTTTATATTACGCTTCGGTTGCCATATAACTCAAATGGTTGTTAGATTATTTAGTGGGACTGCGTTTGAATGTTAGATGAATAAAATGACAATAATTTGCTCTTGATTTCATCTCTTACTCGGCGAAACTCGTTTATGTCGGTTGAGTGTGCAGGGTCATCAAAGCCAATGTGTAGTCGTTTGCCGACCTTGCCGACAAACATCGGGCAGGTTTCGTTTGCTCCGCCACAAACTGTTATCACATAGTCCCACTCGTCATTCAGGTATATTCCCACGCTTTTGGGTGTATGTGTTGATATATCGATACCCACTTCGTGCATAACTTGGATTGCTTGCGGGTTTACCTGCGATGTAGGGTTTGTTCCTGCTGAATGAACTTCCAAACTCTTGTCAAACGATTGC
>JAZQYM010000052.1:0-27391 GCA_045633525.1 Alistipes sp.
TGGGCTGTACTTGAGGTACTGCTCATTGTCGGGACTTTTTGTTAGCGGCAGTAGATGTCTGCCTTATCGTGATAAATTATTTCTTGTCAGAAGGGGTTAGATTTGTTCTATCGCAAAAGAAGATCCCCACGGGATAGTACACATAGTACAGCCCGTGGGGTCTTACTTTTGGGATGGGACAAAGGTATGCCCCTTATCACAAGAAATTCAAGAAATTACTCGTGCTCCTTGAGCGCCTCACGCAACTTCGCCGGGAAATTACTCTTGATATCGCGCTCCATAGAGAGAATCATACTGCAGATTGCACGAGCAGATGAGCTGCCGTGACCAATCATTACAGGGGCATTGACACCCATAACCTGAAGACCGCCGATGCTCTCAGCATTCATAGCATCCCAGAAGTCGTACTGGAAGTAGAGCTTTGGGATGAGGCGACCAAGAAGTGGGCGAAGCGCGAGCTTAAGGCGTGGCTTGCCACCACCGAGCTTGAAGTTGATGCGGTAGAGTGCCTCAGCCATCTTAAGAAGGCTGTTACCCACGAAGGCATCAGCAACAACAACATCGCCAATCTTACCTGTAAAGATATATGAAGCCTCAACGTTACCTACAAAGTTATATCGCTTGTCCTCCTTCATAAGGTCGTATGTGGTCTTAGCCTGAGCATTACCCTTGCCCTCCTCCTCACCGATATTGAGGAGTGCTACGCGAGGGTTATCGATATTTAGTGCAGACTTAGCGTAGATAGAGCCGAGCAGACCATACTGCGCCAAGACCTCTGGCTTAGCATCCACATTTAGACCCACATCCATAAGCACTGCCTGACGGATACCGTGCTCGGCAGAAACGGTAGGGATAAGTGTTGCAAGCACTGGGCGGATAACGCCCTCGATAGGCTTGATAACCTGCATAGAGCCCACCATCATAGCACCTGTAGATCCGGCACTTGCGAAGCCGTCGATCTTGCCCTCTGCAAGGTACTTGAAGCCCTGGCTTATGCTTGAGTCGCTCTTAGAGATAAAGGCCTTTGCAGGGTGGTCTCCCATCTCGATGACCTGTGTAGTAGCTACAATATCGAACTTCTCTACAGGACAGTTATGCTTGTGTAGAAGTTCCACAATGCGCTCCTTGTCGCCAAAGAGAACGATACGGCTCTCCTTGTCGAGATATTTCAAGGACATCACTGCGCCCTCAATTGCTACTTCGGGAGCGAAATCGCCACCCATAGCGTCGATACCTATTCTAATCATACTTTGTTTTGTTTAGGGTTAGTGAGTAGGAAAAACAAAGGGGCTGTCCAAGTTCTTTGGATAGCCCCACTTCTTTAAGAAGTTGTATAGAGGTCTATGACGCTACGCCACCGACCCAATAACTTCCTACAAGACTACTCAGCCTTCTTCTCGATAGCGAGCTTACCGCGATAGAAACCACACTCTGGGCATACGCGGTGGTATAGTACTGCTGAACCGCAGTTTGAGCAAGTTACTACAGTAGGAACTACAGCCTTGTAGTGAGTTCTTCTCTTGTCTCGACGAGTTGAAGAGACTTTGTGTTTTGGATGTGCCATATTACAATATAGTTTTTAAGTTTTATGTTTGTCATTACTCCTGCTCGGCGGTTAGACGGATTAACCACGTTGCAAACTCTATTATTTACGCTCCATTTGCTCCTTTAGCGCCTCGAGAACGCTCTTGTTGTAGTCATCAAGACCAACAACATCGGCCTCCTCAGCCTTAGCCTCGAGAGCCTCTAACTCCTCCTCAGTAATTGCGCTGAAAGATGCCAACATCTCAGGATTGCACTCGCCCTCTTCGTGCACACGACTGTAAGGCAACGACAAGACGATACTCTCGTAGATATACTGCGTAAGGTCGAGCATATCCTCCGAAGGCGATATCCACATCACCTCGCCATCGTAGTAGTCGCTCTCGTCTGAGAACTTAACAACAAGGTCGCCATCATACTCAATAGCGATAGGACAATCCTCCAAACAGCGATCGCACTCGCAAATAACCTCGCCGTCGATGCTAATACTAAGTTCCAACATCGACTCGCTACGGTTAAGCACAACGCGCACATCGCAGTCGCCACCCTTGATCTCCTCGGTCTCAAACGCCTCAAAAAGTGCGTTATCTACCTTAAAATCAAAGTCATAGCTTCCGTTCTTAAGCCCCTTATAGGCTATTTTATACAATCCAATTTGCTCCATTTCAGCACAAATAGTTTGCAAATTTACTACAAAAAACTAAAATCTGCAAATAATTACTATTTTTGTAGCAAAGTTTTGAGCAAAAATATTTGATAATGGCAAATTTTACGGTCTCCATAGAGAGCAATTTTCCAGATTTGTGGCGCTATAACATCATTGTTATGGCAAACGTTATGCGCGAGGGCGAGCAGTGCGAGGTACTAAAACATTGTAGCGAGATCGCACCCGTAGGTGCTGAGTTGCAGATACCACCCGAGGGCTACGACCCCGACCGAAGCATTCAGCTTACAAGCCAGGAGGCAGACGCGCTTACCTTATATATATATATTATACCCCACACACTCCCAAAGGATCAGGTTGTACGCTTTACTCCACCCTTTGAGTTGGATGTTAAGGTCAAGCACGGTGCGCGCGTAGCCTTCAAGCACCGCTATATGATCAACCAGTGGTCAGGCGAGAATATAACCACCACCATCACTGCACCTCAAAAGGGCAAGTAACGAGATAACACGACACTAACGTTACATCACACGACATTACAAACGCAAAAAAATGCGCTCGGCCATATGACCGAGCGCATTAATATTATTGAGAGTTAAGATTACTCCTCGAAAGTACAGTTTGTGAAGGTAATCTCAGTTGTCTGAGACTGATCAACAGTGTAACCTGGGCAGAAAGTACAGTTTACAAATGAAGTAGGACCGTAAGGACGGCAGTACTTGTAACCTGAACCCTCACCGAATGAGCAGTTAGTGTAAACAACCTCCTTGTGAACATTTGAGTGTGAAGTCCAACCATTAACAACAGAGTTAGAGACATAAACACCATAGTTCTTGTTACCACCATCTGAGTTGAATGTATAGATTACATTCTGGAACTTAACGTTCTCGATGTACAAGTCAGCGCTTGTACCAGCAGTGAAGATACCACGCATAGCACCCTTAACTGTCAAGTTCTTGATAACACCACCGTTAGTGTAGATAGCGCAATCCCAAGTAGCACCAGCACCAGTTACGGTAAGAGTGTAACCATTACCATCGATAGTCTGAGCCTTGTTCTGGAGAATACCAGCCTTGTTGTAACCGCCCTCAGTTGCAGCAACAGTGATATCATTTGCAAATACTACGTCGTAACCTGCAGCCAAAGCAGCTACAAGCTCCTCAGATGTAGAAACTGTGCTAACAATCTTCGCATTAGCAACGTTACCAGTAACCAAAGTAGCAAGGTTCTCAGCTGTCAATGCTACACCGTTAAGAGTACAGTTTACAAACTTAACCTCAGCACGAGCATCGATCTGGTAACCCTCGCAGAAGTTACAACCCTCAAATAGAGTCTTAGCGTAAGGACGAGCAAACTTGTAACCAGCACCCTTACCGAAAGAGCAGTTAGTAAACTTAACCTCACCGATAGTTGCAGCGTATGAAGTCCAACCGTTGATAGTACAACCAGTAGCCTCAAGACCCTGATACATACCCTGATCGCAAGAGATAGTGTAGGTAGGACCATTGATAGTTACATTCTCAAGAACAACCTTCTCGCTGTGTGAGCCGTTGTGGTTAACGAAGATACCACGGAAGCCACCAGCAACAGTGATATCCTTAATTGTACCACCAGTTGTATTGATTGCAGAACCCCAAGTGCCATTTGCACCAGTAACCTTCAATGTGTGACCAGCACCATCAAGGATACCACCGTTAAGCTGGTTAAGACCAGTAACACCGTATGCATTTGAAGCAGTTGCCTTGAAAGTCAAGTCGAAAGGCATTACGAAACCACGACCTGCAGCAAGCTCAGCGTTGATAAAGTCAGCGCTAACACCATCCTTGTTAAACTCAACACCGTTAAGAAGGAGCTTACCTGTACCAGTCTCAGAGTAAGCCTTACCTACAAGACCACCGTAGCAGAAGTTAACACCCTCAACATTAGTTGTCAAAGCACCCTCGAATACACAGTTAGCGAACTCAACTGATGTACCATTCTCGTTGTGCCATACACCTGCGATACCACCGATCTCCTGAGCCTCCTCAGCCTCCTCAGCTGCGTAGATCTCAACGTTACCAGTGCAAACACAGTTCTCAAACTTGTTGTTATAGTGTGCAATACCGAACAAACCACCAACGTCGCAAGTAGAACCCTTAACATTGATGTTAGATGTAATGTTCTTGAATGAGTGACCACCCTCACCATTGAAACCTACAACACCACCAACGTATGTACGGTATGCGGTGCCATTCTCGATAGAGTAAGCATCAACGTATGAAGTCTCGTCAACATTAACAGTTACATTTGTCCAGTCTGCGTAAGCATTCTTACCACCTACACCACCAACATATGCCATACCGTTAACCTCAACGTGACCCTGAACAGTGATGTTAGTGTACTTTGTAGTATAAGGCTGACCAGCAACAACACCGATGTTCAAACGACCAGAAACACAAGCGTTCTCGATAGTAAGGTTCTTAATCTCACCGTCGTGTGTAACACCGAAGAGACCCTTATTAGACTCAGAACCACCGCTAACTACGAGGTTGCTAATCTTCTTACCGTTACCATCGAACACACCCTTATAAGGGTTTGCGCTTGTACCGATTGGAGTCCAATCCTGGTTACCAAGGTCGATATCTGCCTCAAGTACGAAGTTAACAGCGTCGTTTGCTGCACGTGTAGCAAATGTAGAAGGTGTATTCTCAGTTGGAAGAGTACCATTTACGAATGCAGCGAACCAAGCAAGCTCAGATGGAGTATCTACAACGTAAGAGTTAGTCTCAGCAACATACGCAGGCTCAGCAATAGACTTACCATCCCAAACCTCAACATACCAAGGCTCCTTATCGAAGTTGCCATCGTTCTCGAAAACTGGGTTGATAGTAACAGTTGCCTGGTTGTAGTCAGTCAAGATAGGACCGTAGATAGTTGTAAGGTAGTTAGCCTTAACAGGAATTGCTGTGTTGAAGTTGATAGCAGGAAGTGTCTCAACGCTATCCTCAACAGTCATAATGAACTGAACAGTACCGCTCTGTGTGCCAAGGATATAGTCAGCAAACAATGTCTGCTCACCCTCTTTAGGCTCACCAGCATACAAGTATGCATCAGATGTGTAGTCTACAGTCTTTGTTTTAGTAACAAGCTCGCTTGACTGCTTTGTAAGAGCATCGTACTTCTGATAAGTAGCAGCTGTGTACTCGATAGTAGCAGAGTCCAACGTGCTGTAGATCTCATTCATATCGTTAGTCATAACGCGCAACTTAGCGAATGGACGCTTAAGCTCGAAGCCAATCTGTGATGAGCTGCTGAACTTCTCAACAAAGAAAGTACCAGTGTAAGCATCACGGCTCTCGTCCATAGCGTTCTGAGCGCCGCTAAGCTCGATGTTACGAAGGTCCTCAGCATTGTAGTGAAGAGCATCCTCAGAACCCTGATCTACGAAGTCTGCCCATACAACGAATGTATAGTCACGACCTGGGATAAGGCGCAACTCAAATGTTGTAGAGGTGTTAGAATCCTCGAACTTCTCGATACGCTTAGCCTTAGTGTTGCTCGCGTCAAACACCTCAAGGATGTAGCGGATATCGTACTCCGCTGCAAGGTTGATGTTACCGATGGCACCCTTAGCGCTATCGTTGTCCTTAGCACGGGTAACGTCAGATGGAAGTGCTACTGAAAGCACAACGTCTGTCTCACCACCTACGTTTGCGTCGAAGGACTGATCCTTCATACATGATACTGCACCGAGTATCAATGTAGCAAATAATAGAAGCTTTTTCATAGTGTAAAAAGTTAATAATAAAAATTTGTTGTTTATAATTTATCCGTATCAAAAAGCAACATCTCCACAAAACTTATCAGCTGATTATGAGTGATATACACTAACCGAAGTATCACAATATCCACGACACCTCAGCATATAATCGGCTAAATAAGCCTGTCAAATGGTTGCTATACACTGCAAATGTAAGCAAAATTTCGCAAACTACCAAGTATTTTAAATAAATAAATTAGTGCAATTTTTACCCCCCCCCCGTTCAAAATGGCTGTTTTTCAACACTTTATGGATATAACTTATTTGGGGAAGTATAAAAGACAGCGGAGAGAGCAGACTTTTAAAGTGAAAGGTGAAAGGTGAACTTTGCGATTAAGGTGAGAGCAGGGACAACAGAGACAGCAGAGACAGCAGGGACGGCAGAGACAGCAGGGACGGCAGAGACAGCAGGGACGGCAGAGACAGCAGAGACGGCAGAGACAGCAGGGACGGCAGAGACAGCAGGGACAGCAGGGACGGCAGGGACAGCAGAGACAGCAGAGAGAATTTTTGATACTCTGTTTCGCTGTGGTCTCTTTCGTCTCTGTGGTCTCTGTGGTCTCAAAAAAACCTTACCAAGCGCGAGACCCGTTTTCTTGTCAGAAGGGGCATAAATAATTAGTAATTAGTAGAGAGTAATTAGTAATAGTTTTGCTTGGAACAAGCGATATATAAACATCAAGGGCAGCACAACCCGTTTTCTTGTCAGAAGGGGTCTGATGCAACGTTTATTAGCTCAGCACCCGATTTTAACGACAGAAGGCGTGAGATGTGGTACTTCACAAAAGAGACCACCCAGGGATAGTACAAATAGTACAGCCCTGAGTGGTCTACTTTTAGGGAAGTGCCGCAGATTGCGACTTATCTCGTTAAAATCTCATTTACAATCCACTCTGCACCCCCAACCTTATCTATTACAAAGAGAACGTAACGGATATCGCAGATGATATTACGGCATAGGGTCTCGTCGAACTCGATATCAGACATTGTAGAGAGCCAGGTACGGTCGAAGTTGATACCGATAAGCTGACCCCTATTGTTAAGCACTGGCGAGCCAGAGTTACCACCGGTAGTGTGGTTGGTAGCGATGAAGCATACTGGCACGGTGTACTTACCATTTAGGTTCACACCCCAACGACCATACTCTTTAGTAGCGTGAGCATCACGGAGAGCCTGAGGCACGTTGTAGTCGTAGATATCTGGGTTATCCTTCTCGATGATACCCTCAAGGGTAGTCTGTGGAAGGTGGTACTCGCCATCAGCATACTCGTAGCCTGCAACCTTACCGTAAGCAACACGGAGTGTGAGGTTTGCATCGGGGAAGAAGGCACGCTCGCTATCCCACTCCATCAACGCCTTAACGTATGGACGGAACCAACGCTCGATATCGGGGTGGTTGCTGAAATTACGGTATGTATATGCCTTCACGCGCTTCTGGATAGGAGCGATGGCTGCAACGAACTCAGCTACTGGATCCTTCTTAGCAGCCTTAACGCTAAAGCCCTCGATAGTACCAAGCTTTGTGTTGTCGTAGAGGTAGTTAGCATAACCCTCAGCACCACCGTGCTTCTCGAACAAAGCACGCAACTCTGGTGAAATGAAGGTACCATACTTCTCGTACTCCTTAAGCATAGCGATAGCAAGCTGGCGGTCTACATTTACATCGAAATCCTTATAGAAGAGCTCTGCCATAGCCTGCTTCTCAGCCTTGCTAAGCTTGTCGTTAAGGGCGATATTCACAACAGTCTGAATCTCGATACCACGCAAGGTCTCGGTGTACAATTCATAGTTGAAATATCCCTCCTGGTTACGAGCGTAAGCTGCTGAAAGTGAATCGAGAAGGTATGCCTTATCAGGGTTCTCGGCGCGGAAACGAGCCTCGTAAGCCTCCTTCTTAGCTACAGTACCGAGGCGGTTGATACCCTTAACCTCGCCCTGCCACTTCTTCCAAGCATTAGCGATGTTTGCCTGCTTAGCTGCATACTGGATACGTGTCTTTGCAGACTTCGCCTGTGCCTCGCCGATGATATCAAGACGCTTGGTGCGAAGCTCAATCTTGAGGGGATCAGAGATCTCAGCTACATACTTCACAGCGTCAGATGGGATATACTCCTGAGTGTTGCCAGGGAAGCCATAGATCATAGTGAAGTCACCCTCCTGGATGCCATCAGTGCAAATCTCGAAGTGACGAGCTGGCTTATATGGCTTATTATTAGCACTATACTCGGCTGGCTCATTCTTCTCGTTAGCGTAGATACGGAATACTGAGAAGTCGCCAGTGTGGCGTGGCCAAATCCAGTTATCGTTGTCGGCACCAAACTTACCGATAGTGGTTGGAGGAGCACCTACAAGGCGTACATCGTTGAACTCACGATATACAAAGAGGTATGCCATATTGCCGTAGTACATAGACTCCACGCGTGCAGTGTAGCCCACGCCCTCAGCCTTAGCCTTGGCAACAATCTCCTCCTTAGTCTCGCCCGCAGCGATGCGCTCGGTAACATCCTCCATACGAACAAGGATATGCACCTTAAGACCTGGGCAGTAGAGCTCCTCGTCGTGGTTCTTAGCCCAGAAGCCATCGGTTAGGTAGTCGTGCTCTACAGACGAGAGCGCCTGAATAGCATCGTAACCGCAGTGGTGGTTGGTAAGAAGAAGACCCTTCTCCGATACAATCTCACCAGTGCAACCGCCGTCAAACAACACCACAGCATCCTTCAACGAGGCCTGATTAATCGAGTAGATATCCTCCGCAGAGAGCTCGAAGCCCTTAGACTTCATATCGTCAATGCGGCTTGCAATAAGCGACGGAAGCCACATACCCTTGTCGGCAACAGCCGAGAATGTTGTTGCACAAAGCAACGCGAAAAGTAGTAAGGTTTTTTTCATAACTATTTGATATTTAGATTTTACAAATAACAAGAGGGCAGAGCCTCGATAAAGCACTCCAACTCCTTGCAGAGGCGCTGTACAGGCAGACCCATAACATTGTAGAACGAGCCCTCGATGCCCTCGATGCCGACATAGCCTATCCACTCCTGAATGCCGTAGGCACCAGCCTTATCCATAGGGCGATAGTTGGCGATGTAATACTCTATCTGCTCATCACTAAGCTCCGCAAAGCGCACAACACTGCGCGAAGAGAAGGTATGCTCGCGCTCGGCACTGCGCAGTGTAACACCCGTAACCACGGTGTGCTCCGAGCCCGATAGATCGGCAAGCATCTTGCGCGCCTCAGACTCATCTTGAGGCTTGCCGAGTACCCTACCATTAAGCACGACAACGGTATCTGCAGTAATAAGTATCTCATTATATCCCAACACATTAGGATAGTTTGCACTCTTCAAAGCCGAGAGGTATGGCGCAACCTCCAAAGCATCCAACGTGGCAGGATAGGACTCCTCACACTCAAACTTCGAGGCAAGAGTGTACTCGATACCCGTAGCCGAGAGTAGTTCCCTACGTCGTGGCGAAGCAGAGGCGAGGATGACTTTGCAGCCCCTCAATTTTTCATGTAGCAACATCTTATACCTATATATATTATTTCTCCGATATAAGGTCTGGGCGCAGCGCCTTCGTACGACTCCACGCCTGCTCATCCTGCCACTTCTCAATCTCGGCAAAGTTACCCGAGAGCAAGACATCAGGCACCTTCCAGCCATTGAACTCCGCAGGACGGGTATAGACTGGTGGAGCAAGAAGATTATCCTGGAAACAGTCGGTAAGTGCTGAAGCCTCGTCACCAATAGCACCAGGAATGATACGCACAACTGAGTCGGCGATAACACACGCAGCCAACTCTCCACCCGTAAGCACATAATCGCCAATCGAGATCTCGCGAGTGATAAGATGCTCACGGATGCGGTAGTCGATGCCCTTGTAGTGACCACAGAGGATGATGATATTCTTCATCAACGATAGGCGGTTAGCCTCGTGCTGATTGTAGGTGATACCATCTGGCGAGGTGAAGATAATCTCGTCGTAGTCGCGCTCAGACTTAAGCTTCTCGATACAGCGGAACACTGGCTCAATCTTCATCACCATACCAGCCTCGCCACCAAAGGGGTAATCGTCGACCGTGCGACGCTTATCGTCGGTATAGTCGCGGAGGTTGTGAACATATATCTCTGCGTGACCCGACTCCTGCGCGCGCTTAAGTATAGACTCATTAAGAGGCGAGGACAACAACTCCGGCACTACAGATATAATATCTATACGCATATTTTAGCCTTTGTAGTTAATTTCGTTATTAAGCACCTCGGTAATAAATGGGTTGTAGAGGGTCTCGTGACCAATGGTAGAGCTATCCTCGTGACCTGGGTAGATGGTAACATCGTCACCAAGAGGTACAATCTCCTCCAAGATAGACTTCATAATCCACGAGTAGTCGCCACCAGGGAGGTCGGTACGACCGATACTCTCCTTAAAGAGTGTATCGCCAGTGAACAACACCCTCTCCGCCTCATTAAACAACACCACGTGACCTGGGGTGTGACCTGGAGTCTTGATAACACGCAACTTAGTTTTGCCAAACTTCACAACCTCATTCGTATCAAGGTCTATATCGATCTCTGGCACCTCGTTGCACTTAAGACCGTAGACCATACCGCCAGACGAGGCATCAATAAGGAACTTATCCTTCGACGAGCAGGCGAACTTCACACCATACTCCTCCTTAAGCCACTTCACACCCTGCGTGTGGTCGAAGTGTCCGTGGGTATTTACCGCCATAACAGGCTTTAGCCCCAACGATGCAATCAGCTCCTTAAGCATCGCATTCTCCGCCTCGGACATATTGCCCGCATCGATAACGACAGCCTCGTTTGTGGTATCCCACACTAAATACGTATTCTCTCTAAATGGGTTGAAAACAACTCTTTTAATCTCCATAACTTACTCTATTTCAGCTTTTAATGTAATATTTTGGACACCACTAACAGCAGTCGAATAGACCTGCAACACTCTATAGAAGTGCCCCTTAGGAGCCTTTTTCGGATCAACTGTGATGTTTAGCACACCCTCTTCGTTAGGTTGCACTGGCTTGCGCTTATACTTTATCGTTGTACACGAACAGCTTGTGCGCACCTCGGTAATGACCAACGGTACATCCCCCGTATTGCGAAACGCAACTCGCAACTCCTGCTTATCATCATCCTGCGAAACAAGACCCAAATCTATGACCTTCTCCGCAAACTCAATATCCGCCCCCTTGGGCTCATCAGCATATAGTGGCAACGAGACCAACGCGGCAAAGATAGTGAGCGCCATTAGCACTCCATATCTCATTTCCTAACCTTTAATTCGTATGTAATCTTACCCGCCTGCACGGTTCTGTCGCTTGGCTTGAACTTCGCACCTCTTGCCGCCTTCAATATCTCCTCGTGCACCTTAACATCCGAAGTCGTAGTACCACGCTGCTCGATATTAGCCGCAACGACGTTACCCTCACTATCAATCTGCACCGCTACCACAACCGTAGCATTCCAGTTAAACTTGCCGATAGCTGGCATAGGCAACTCCTCACGCAAACCGCGACCACTAAGACCCTCGTCAAGGAAGAAGTTATCGTCAATGAGGTTGTAACCACCACCCTCGCCACGATTCGACTCCTGGTCGCCATTCGAAGCAAGGCGGTTACCCTCAGCCTCAAGCTCTTCGACATTACCAGTTACGGGCTTAAACATCGCCTTATTGTTTAGCGTCTGTGTCTCAGGCTTAGCACCC
Organism: Alistipes sp.; assembly: GCA_045633525.1. Taxonomy (GTDB): domain Bacteria; phylum Bacteroidota; class Bacteroidia; order Bacteroidales; family Rikenellaceae; genus Alistipes. Next base: position 11,730 of record JAZQYM010000052.1, read on the forward strand.
TCGGTTTGCTCGTGCTGCTCGATAGATGCCTCCTCAACATGGGCTGTGGTAGCCCTCTCGCTACGCACATCCTGAGATGGGGTCTGCACCTTTTCTGGCTTCACAACCTCCTCCTCGAACTCCTCGAACTCCTCAATCACAATCTCGGCAGGGGGAGTCTGCTTCTCAGATAGATGCACATTTAAAACGCCGTAGCCAAGCAATATAGCAAGCAATAGCAACAACAGAAGTGTTATTACCAAGGCATAGCGACGCGCTTTTTGATCCTTTTGATTGTAATTATCCATTATCTACTCTTTGTGGCAAGTACCATTTTATACTTCTGCTCACGTGTTAGGTCGATGATATCCACCAACACATCAACAGTCACCTTCTCATCGCAACGTAGCGAGATATATGGACGATCCTCAACAGGGCGATCGGCATACTCGGCATAGTGCACACGCAGCGCACTCTCCACCTCGTTGATATCGGTATATTTCTCACCACGATTGATCACATACTGAAAACCCGTAGGACTACTATTATCACCTACTATCGACAACGTGATAATCGAAGGATCTCCCTCGGTACTTGATGACGATGGCAGAGTGAGCTTAACCGAGTTATTCGGGTTTATAAGCGTTGTGGCCATAATAAAGAAGACCAACAACAAGAAGACAAGGTCGGTCATCGAAGATGATGAAAACGCCGAGTCTATCTTAGAACTTCTCTTAATTGCCATAACTCAACTATTTTTGTACTGGCTGGTTTAGGATATCCATAAAGGCTATCGTAGTAGCCTCCATTCTAAATACAAGGCGCTCGATACGCGCTACGAGGTAGTTGTGAGCAAAATATGATGGGATACCTACAAGCAAACCACCCACAGTAGTCACCATCGCAGTGTACATACCCGATGAAAGCTGACCAAGCTCAATAGCGCCAGAGGTGTTTGCCGACATCGAGATAAACACCTGCACCATACCTACTACAGTACCCAAGAAACCAATCATTGGCGCACCACCAGAGATAGATGCCAACCATGGAAGACCAGACTCAAGCTTGGCAACCTCAACATTTGCAACATTCTCTATCGCTGTCTGGATATCTGACATTGGGCGACCAATACGCTCGATACCCTTCTCAATCATACGCGCTACTGGCGAGTCGGTACGACGGCATAGGTCGATTGCAGCGTTGATATTTCCCTCCGAGATAAAGTCGCGAATGCGATTCATAAAGTTGTTGTCGAGCTGTGTAGCCTTGCGGATTGCGATGAAGCGCTCCACGAAAATAAAGATCATCACCGCAGCTAAGAGCACAAGCACCCACATTAGCCAGCCACCCTCCGAAAAGAGCTCCCAGAAACCTACAGAGAGGTTTGTAGTAGCCTCCGTAGCAGCCTCTGTAGCCTCAAGTGTTTCAACCGCACCCTGTGCAAGTTCCTCGGCACCCTGCGCCAAAGGATTAGTAGTTAAGATGTTCATAACAGTAAAATTTTTAATTATTATTTATTAATTCTATTTTCTCTATTTGCAATGTGTCACGCTCTACTATCTCTAACGTGCTAATCTCTCGATTATTTTCTTGCTCCACGCTGAGCGTATCACTCTCAACCCTCTCGTTGGTCACATCCTTAAGCCTGCTACCACCTCTACCAAAGCGGGTTCTGAGGCTCTGTCTTAGATCCGAGAAGGTGTCGAAGCTCTCGTTGTAGTAGAATCCAATACCAGACTCCTGCATACCCTGGTTCTCACCATAGCGGTCGATAGTCTGCGTGAAGCCTCTAAAGCGCATCACACCCTCAGGGTCGATAAGCCAAGTGATAAACGCCTCACCCACAAAGTTGGAAGCCTTCTGCATAGCCTGCGCCGAGGCATCCGAGAGGTAACCGCCCTCCAACTCCACGATAAGGCGGTTGTTAAACCAGCTCTTCGAGAAGCCAAAGTCCACCTCATCGCCCGAGATGTTATTTCGAGGACGATAGCGAAGGATGATATTATAATCCTCGCCCGAGAGCCAGTTACTCAACTGATTCGAAAGCAACTCGAAGCCTGTAGTTGCTGAGAGCGAAGCGCCCGTAACTCCAGTATCCTCTGCCGAGAAGCAGTTGGCTGCCAACAACCAGAACATCTGCGTAGCTATGGCGTGTTGGTCGTTCAATGCCGACTGCACGATAGTCTGAATCTCAGGAGCCACATTCGGCACCTTGATATCGAAGGTTGGGGTTGGCGACTTGAGCTTATCGGTAAGCTTGATATAACAATCCACGGGCACTGCGTGCGAGGTGTCGAAGCCCTGAACCGAGCTACCAATCAACGGACTAAGCGAAGCCTTCGTGCTATAGACAGCATCGAGATTCACCTCAGCATCCTTAGGATTACCACTCCAGTGTATCGTCGAGCCTGGCACAACGGTAAAGAGCTTATTGATGATGTTTGACAAGGTAAAGAGATACGTACCCTCCGAGATCTTAACATCACCATTCATCTCAAAGATACCTGCCTCGGGCACAATACGCAAACTTAACTCACCAGCACCCTTAGCCTTGATGATATCACCCATTGTAGGGTCGATAACCAGCTGCATCTCGATATTTGGCAGAACGTTGATATTCATATCGACATCCAACATCGAGGCATTGGTTTTATCCAACCTTGCACGCATATCGTGCGCCATCATCAGACGTGTTAAGAAGTCGATAGAATCGACCTTCTCGATGTTTGGTGTTACGAAGGTTACGAAGTTGGCATACGAGACTGTCTCCTTGCGCTGCAGCGGTAGGAAGAACTTAGAGTTCTCTGACGTGGTAACATCTATGTTCATCTTCGTACCTCGTCTATCACCCTTTATCGTAGCATCTCCCGTAGCGTAGATATGACCGTAGAAATTATCATTGTCGGTAGCCGTGGTATTCAACACCAACATCTTATTTACATCGAGAGCCACATCATAGTTTACATTTCGCAACTGCGAGAGATTGACATCCACCGATAGAGAGCCAGTATTGCCATCCTCATCATAGATTGGAATGCGCGAAGCAAGCACATGGTTATTCGCGAAGGTAAACTTAGCCGAAGGAGCAATATAGCGCGCCTTAGTATAGCCCACCGTAGCGCCAAACGAGTTTACAAGCGCACTTCCCGTGAGCATCGCTCTACGACCCTCACCCGTGATATTGGCAAAGATATTCATCTTACCCGTCATATCCGTGAGCACACTCTTCAAAAATGGATTAAGCAGATTTATATCGGCATTTGCAATCGTAAAATCTGCCGAGTAGCTATTATCCCAAGGGCTGTAATAGCCATCCACAACGCTCTTATCCAGTCCCCTATCGCGAACAACGATATGGGCTCTATTAAGCACCTTATCCCACGATGAGGTTATATGCTGTGGTGCTACAGGCATACCATTAACCCTGATGCTATCGACAGCAATAGAGGCCTCGAACTCAGGGTTGCCAAATATCGATTTTGCCACAGCGTAGCCATTAGATAGAGCCTCAACCCTATATCCGATGCGATTCGTAAAGACCGAGAGACCCGATAAATCGAAGTTGTTGAAGAGCAGACTCACCTGGTCACCTATCGAGCTCGAGGCGACACCATCCACCACCAAATGCTGATCAGGACGAGCAATAAGGAAGTTCTTAATACTAATCTTCGACGGTTCGATATCTATGCCCTGAGAGGTCAAATCCCAGCGCTCCGAGACGTTATTGAAATACGACGGCTTTAGGTCGATATGCATATTGCGCTCGTTGGTCTGCTCGTTGAGCAACAACTCAGCTTGCAGTGCCACCATTGCAGAGTTACCCTCCTGCGACTTATCATCATACGAGGCTACGACATCGACCTTACTGTGGCAAACACCACTCTTAACACCGAGGTTCTTCATAATCGGACGAGTACCCAAGTAGAGTCCATCAGCGCTTAGCTTCACCTCCAAAGAGTCGCGCACCGAACGATTGTTAACATCGCACGCCCAGCCAGCTAAAATCCAGCCCTTATACTCTACAGCCTCCGACTCGCCAGAGAACATCACCTCGTCGCTCTTTGAGTTTAGCTTCAAGTCGAGACTCGTATTCGGAGCCACCACAAGACCCCCTACGAAAGCCTCCAAAAGCGAGTTTATCTCCTCACCAGCCGTAATCTTGATATCGGTCCTATCGTTAGCGCTACTACCCACATGCTCCACCATCTCCTCCGTGCCATCGCTATTGTAGAGCAACGGTACGAAACGCTTTAGGGCGTTGATGATATCACTCCAAGCCTCAACATAGGTCGCGTTACTATCGTAGTTTACGGTTGCAAAATCTGAGTTTAACACCACCCTCTTATTAGCGCCATAGTTCTGGCAATCGATATCTATCCTATCCTCCAAGAACTTACCTCCAGGATACTCATACGCCATATCCGCGATGCTGATATTACCAGCCACACCCTCGGTCAATGAGCCTCGCAAGTCAACACCTACATTTGCCGATAGCACAGCGAGCGTATCTCGCTTATTAAGACCCAAGGCATTCAAATCGGCACGCTTCAACGACAACTGCGCCGTATATGCTGGAGCCTCAGCCTCGAGATCTATCTCAGCCTTAAGGTCAAACTTCAAATTCGGGTCAAACGACTTCAAATTTGCAGTGTACTCTCTGCCCGTAATGAATCCCTTACCCTCGATATTCGAGAAGGTATAGTCGCCATAGTCCACACTCTCAACATCAACCGCGACATCTCCAACAATACCACCACTCTGAGCATCGCCTAAGCTACCATTGAACATAACATTCGAGGTTACAGAGCGTAGATTATTCACCGAGGCGATATTGCCGACATCGAGACCAACGCTTCGTAGCTCTCCCACCATAGCGGTGCGACCATCCACCATACGCCTTACACTCACGTCACCCGAGAGGTCTCCCGCACCAGTCATAACATTACCCGTAACTCTAAAGTCGCTAAGCAGACCGCCCATCGTAGCACGCATATCCACCCACGCCACACTCTCGGCTACATCTACCAACTTCCGAGAGACAGCTCCCGGTGCAAGACCCTCAGCAATACTTAAAACATCTGCCGAGGTGGTATAGAGTCTCTCCACGCCAACCACATAGCGGGCATCACGCCAGTTAGGCAGACCCACAATATTACACTGAAGCGCCAAGTTAGTCTCGACACCCACCTTCAAACTCTTAATCTTACAAGCCAAACTGCTGAGCACACCGTCAACACTACCCATAAGCGAGCGAACCTCCACGCTACGTCCCTCAAGCGACGGAACAAAGTAGGCAAGATCCTCGGCAGAGAGTGTCGATGGCGAGATATCTATATCAAGGTCTACATTTTGTGCAAACTCCTTATACTCCCTCCAGTCATCGCCCTTAAGCACCAACTTAGGCATTCGCATCGAGGATGAGCCAGTGCTGATACGCATATCCTCAAAGGCAATCTCTCCGCGATCGACACTGAGATTTCCCGTTAACGAGGAGAGCTCAAAGCCCGACTTCTCCTTAGCCGAGAAGCTCTCGATATCCATCGTAACAGCGCCACGCACCACGGCTAAATTAGCGATGTGGGCATCCATATTGTTGATGTACATATCACTAAAGTCGATACCATACTTAGGATTGCGGTGCTCTAACTTCTCAAGACAGAACGACAGATTCTGCGTCTCCAAATCATCGACGTAGAGTCTGAAATTACCCTCGCCATCCCCACTTCGCAACTGCTCGACAATAGGCGAGATATTCATAGCGCCAGTGCTTAGCTCCCTCAGATAGAACTTTACACCCGAGAGCTTCGTATTGTTCAGACGCAAGCCATATTTAGAGATATTCAATCCATTGATATTTGTCGAGGCACGCGACACATAGAGCAACGTATCTTGATTGTAATCCTCGACATATAGTCCACGAATATTGACTCTTGAGAAGAGGTCGAAATCGATGCCGTCGATGCGGACCTCCGTACCCAAATAGTCCGACGCATAACTCGATGCTCGCCTTGCAATGGCATTCTGCACCGACTCGATATTAAGCACAAGGGTAGCGACAATAGGCAAAAATATCAACAACAAAACGATTGTCGATAGCACCTTTCCCAATATTTTTATACCTTTGCGCATTGAATTACTTTTTCGTGTTTTTGCGTTTACAGCAATTAACCTACAAAAGTAATAATTTTTCTATTAAAATAGAAAAGATTTTGACAAAAAGTTTGGGACAGCTCTATAAATTAGAGAAACCCAAACAACAAGAGACATTTTACAAACTTACAGAACATCCCTAACACTATGGATATTACAATACTTGGCATCGAGTCCTCTTGCGACGACACTTCGGCTGCGGTACTACGCAACCATACCCTGCTATCGAATGTAATTGCCTCACAGGCAGTGCATCAGAAGTATGGCGGTGTTATCCCAGAGCTCGCATCCCGCGCACACCAGCAGAATATAATCCCAGTGGTGGATACCGCGCTTAAGGAGGCGGGCATCACCATCGACAAAGTCGACGCCATAGCCTTTACCCGCGGCCCAGGTCTTCTCGGCTCACTTCTTGTGGGCGTATCCTTTGCCAAGGGTCTATCTATTGCCAACAACATCCCTATGGTCGAGGTCAACCACCTTGAGGGTCATATCCTCTCCCATTTTGTTGACCTACCAGATAGAGAGTTAGAGCACCCAAACTTCCCATTTTTGTGTCTCCTTGTAAGCGGTGGTCACACCCAGATTGTGAGAGTTGACTCTCCGACAAAGATGGAGATTATCGGAACAACCATTGATGATGCTGCAGGCGAGGCATTCGACAAGTGCGCCAAGGTTATGGGACTTCCCTACCCTGGTGGACCAGTTATCGACCGACTTGCAAAGGAGGGCAACCCTACAGCCTTTAAGTTTGCAAAGCCTCACGTCGAGGGCGAGTTCGACTACTCATTCTCGGGTCTTAAAACCTCATTCCTCTACACCTTACGCGATGCCGTAAAGGAGGACCCCGACTTCGTGGAGAAGAACAAAGCCGACCTCTGTGCATCACTTCAAAAGACCATCATCGACATCCTCTTGGATAAGCTCGTTAAGGCTTCTAAGGCTACGGGTATCAAGGATATAGCTATCGCGGGTGGTGTATCAGCAAACTCGGGTCTACGCAACGGCATCACCGAGACCGGAAAGCGTCGCGGATGGAGAACATTCCTCCCCGAGTTGAAGTTCACAACAGACAACGCTGCGATGATAGCCTCGGCAGGCTACTACCGCTATATGGCGGGCGAGTTTAGCGACCTCGATGTATCGCCAGTAGCTCGTCTTCAGGATCTATAACAGCCCCAGCAATGAGCTCAGCAGTGCCATTTTTGGAGTATGGCAAGGTTATGCGCCAACGCCTTGGCGGTCGCATTCAGAAGCTCGCCATAGATGCTGGACTGAGCTGTCCTAACCGCGACGGAAGAGTCGGTTTTAAGGGTTGCACTTTTTGTCTTAACGAGGCATTTTCGCCAAGTTACTGCAGGGAGTGCAACTCTCTATCTATGCAACTCGATAGAGCTATCAAATTTCACCTCGCACGCAACCGCAAAGCTGACCACTACATCGCCTATCTACAATCAGGCTCAAACACTTACGCCGACAGCAACACCCTCAACAAAATCTACCAAGAGACTCTTTCACACCCCGCAATTTCGGGTCTTATAATCGGCACACGCCCCGACTGCATCACTTCCGAAATACTCGATATTTTGGAGGATTTATCCCACGATAAATATATCGCCATTGAGTATGGCATCGAGTCGGTCTACGACACCACACTTACCCACGTAAACCGTGGTCACAATTTCCAATGCGCCATAGATGCCGTTGCCGATAGCAAGGCACGAGGTTTGGATGTTGGCGGACACTTTATCTTGGGTCTCCCTAACGAGAGCCACGACCAGATTATCGAGGGCGTATGCAAGATAAATAGCCTCGGCTTGGACTTTATAAAGTTTCACCAGCTCCAAATCTACCGTGGCACCGCTATGGAGCAGGAGTACATCTCTCACCCTGAGCGCTTTATGTTTGCAAACAATTATACGACAACTGATTACATCTTACTCCTTAGCCACGTAATACGCCGTCTCGACCCCACAATAGCCATCGAGCGACTAAGCTCACTCGCACCGCGCCACCTGCTACACCACTCCCCATTGCAGGGCATTCGACCCGACCAGTTGCGCAACCGTCTTATCCTCCAGATGCAACTTCTCAACGCCACACAGGGCGATCTCATCCGCAAAAGTATGGAAATTTCGGACCAACTTTAATCTTTTTATACCAAAGTGTTTGTTATTTAACAAAATATCACTACATTTGCTCTGCGGTATGCCAAAATAGCAACAATAGCAATCTTCTTGGCAACCACAACAAACACAAAAACTTTTTGCATCGTGAAAAAGATACTACTTGGATTCATACTCCTTGTCACAATAATGACATCTTGTCAGAGTGGCGCAACTAACATTATGGGCAGGGACTCAAAGGTGGATATCACCCTACAGGTCACACCCCCAACAATGGATTCAACCCGTGGCGAGGGCATTGGACTCGATAGCGCATTGGGTGCTATAGATAACTTCAACAACAACAGCGAGCTATGGGATAGCTACGACCTACGATATATCCTCGAGATATACGAGGTCATAACAAATGGCTCAAATACCACTATCTCCGACACCCCTATCTACAAGCGTCAGGTGCTAACAACCGATAGCTACGACAACAAGAAGGTGAACTTCAAGATGCAGGTCGTGCCTAACCGTACATATATGTTTGTAGTATGGGCAGACTTTGTGGATGATGGCGAGAGTGATGATCTATACTACAACACCGCAAACCTACGCACCATTTCGCGCAAGACGGGCTACTCTCACACAGCTATGGAGGAGGCGTTGGATGCCTACCACATCAGCTCTACTAAGGAGATTAAGAAGTCATCTACGATTAACTTGACCCTTACACGCCCTATGGCGAAGTTGCGTGTTGTGGCGCTCGACTACAACGAGATTAGCAAATACTCAACGCCTACAAACGTGAGACTCAAGTTCGACACCGAGAACAATCCCGTTTACAGCACCTTCAATGCTCTAACCAACGAGATTAGCAATAACTGCGCTGAGCACACCTACAACTACTCTATAGACCCTATGCCTTATCAGGAGTACGCTGGCACAAACACCAATGGCGAGAGCGTATCGGGTCTTGTGCTCTTTAGCGACTACTTCTTCACACCTCGCAACATCACGGAGAATGAGAAGAACGAGTACCCCGTAAGCTTTAGTATGACAGTCATCTACAACAACAACGAGGAGATAAACCACTCTGTAGACTTCGACACTCAGATTCCTCTTAGCCGCAACTACCTCACAACCGTAGTGGGCAACTGCCTTACACAGAAGGAGAGCTTCGTAATCGAGGTTAACGACACATTGCTTGCAGGAGCAGAGATAACAGAGAATTAGTAATTAGTAATTAGTAATTAGTAATAGTTAAAAGTCTGCGACTTTTTATTAGGGAAATTAGGGAGATGGTATTAAGCGAATCACTAAACTCCTTAAATTCTCTAAACTCTCTAAGGAAATTAAGGAAGTTAGGGAATTTAGGGAATTTAGGGAAATGGTATCACGCAAAACACTATACTCCCTAAACTCCCTAAACTCTCTAAACTCCCTAAACTCCTTAAACTCCTTAAATTCCCTACCTTTCACTTTTAGTGCGCAAACACCTTACCCAACTGTCTCTCCTGCTTCTCCTTTGACGGTGTAGGATACTTCAGTTTGTCGAGCTCCTCGACAGCATTAGCGATATCCTTAAGTAGCATATCTGCCATATCGCGCGACATACCCTGACGGATGACAATACGCATAACCACAATATCGTCGATACTCTTCGGGAGGGTATAGGCTGGCACCATCCAACCACTCTGCTGTAGCCTATCCTGCAAGTCGAAGAGCGTCCACTTAGCATTTTTGCGCCACTCCTCGCTTAGCGACCACACAAAGAGAGGATTCACAACCTCCTTCGAGTAGTTCTCAAAGCACTTCATCTTGCCGATGCGCTCGTGGCAGTAGCGGGCAATCTCCATACTATTTTGCTGTATGCGCGTGTAGCCCTCGCGACCGAGGTGGATGAAGTTGTAGTACTGACCAAGTATCTGCGCCGCTGGACGCGAGAAGTTAAGACCTACCTGCGTAACCTCAGCACCGAGATAGTTCACCGAGAAGTTCATCTCGTCGGGGAGGTACTTTTTATCTCTCCATACTACCCAGCCCAAACCCGGATATACAAGACCGAACTTATGACCCGAGGTGGAGATGGAGATAACATTCTTTAGACGGAAGTCCCAGCGTGTCTCAGGGCTCACGAATGGCAATATAAAGCCTCCCGAGGCGGCATCCACGTGGATAGGGATATCGTAGCCCGTGCGAGCATTAAACTCCTCCAACGCACTATCCAACGCCTCTATATCGTCGTTAAGACCCGTCCACGTAACACCCGCAATGGGGACAATACATATAGTGTTCTCGTCGCAGTGGTTGAGCGCATCCTCCACACATAGTGTACGCTTCTGGTTTGTAAGCGGCACTTGGCGAAGCTCTATCTGCCACAACTGACAGAACTTCTCCCACACCACCTGCATACCCGAACTCATAACAAGGTTGGGCTTCGCCACCGACTTACCCTCCGCCATACGGCGCTTACGCCAGCGCAACCAGGCAGCTACACCGCCCAACATACAAGCCTCCGAGGAGCCGATACCCAAAGCACCGCACTTCGAGTCACCCTCTTCGGGCGTGTGCCATAGGTTGGCAAGGATATTGATACAACGGCTTGCCATAACAGCCACACGCGGATACTCCGTCTGGTCGATGTAGTTCATCGATATAGCCTCGTTCATAAGGCGCGTGGCATACTCATCCATATAGGTCGTCACGAATGTGGCGAGATTTAGGCGCGGTTGTGTCTGCGCGTATGTCTCATCCTTGACCATGTGGTAAGCAATCTCTGCGGATGTCATCTTCTCTGGGATTGTCATTGTAGGCGCAGGGTGCACCATCTCCTCTGAGCCATAGACGGCGGTAGCCTCGTTACTCTTTTTCATCTCTTTCATACATATCAAATTTAAAGATTCACGAGGATTACAGACAGAAACTATGCCACAAAAAGTGATAAAATTGAAAGTTTTTGGAAAAAAGTTGTAAAAAAATTTGCAGGATTAAAAAAAAGCAGTACCTTTGCACCGCAATTCAAAAGCAACGGGATGTAGCGCAGTCCGGTTAGCGCACCTGCTTTGGGAGCAGGGGGTCCCAGGTTCGAATCCTGGTATCCCGACTTAGGAAGCTCGACCTTGAGGTCGGGCTTTTTTTGTGTTTTTTTTAGTCGGTAATGCTTAGCGAGCTATCCACTGCGTGGGTATCGGTTTGCTCTGAGGGTATGGCTTTGATACGAGTATCAGCCAATTTTTATTAGGGAGATTAAGGAATTTAGGGAAGTTAGGGAAGTTAGGGAGATGGTATCACGCAAAACACTAAACTCCTTAAACTCACTAAACTCCCTAAGGAAATTAGGGAATTTAGAGAATTTAGGGACAGCGGGACAGCAGAGACAACAAGGACAGCAGAGAGCATTTTTGATACTCAGTTTCGTTGTCGTCTCTTCCGTCTCTCTCGTCTCTGTCGTCTCTTTTTCTCAAAAAGGCAACGCCTTTTAACCATTACTAATTAAAACGGACACACCTCCTCTGCATTCACGAGGTCTGCAATATCTCCGCCCTCATCCCTGCCCTCCATAAAGGTGCTGATGCGATAGCTAAAGCCCACCTCCGCAGCAATCGTGGGGAGGCGTTCGCTCCATAGTTCATAGCCCTTGCCCTCGTCGGGAAAGAAGAGCACCCTGCGTCCCTTGAGCGGTGCGAGGCGCTCCGCCTCCACGATGCCGTAGGTGTTTATAATCCACCGCACGTGGTCAGCCCTAACCCCACGATTTATACTCCCCTCCACCACCCACTCGGGTATGGTGCAGATGGGGCGAGGTGGAGGAGTTTGGAATTTGGAAATTTGGAAATTCCCTATGTATTTCCAATTTTCCAAATCCCTCTTCCAAGGGTTATCAGTGAAGTATTGTTTGGGAGTGTAATGATATCCACATTTATCAAGACGATTACACTTACCTACATTATCACTGATATATTGATTATTATTCTCAGTATCTATATATCGTGTGAATGTACATTTTCTTCCGCACTGAGGGCAAGTATATCTCGTACCTCGTCCTCTATATCTCTCTAACTGATATCTATAATTATTATTCATACTGATATTATTATTATGGAATTTGGAAAATTGGAAATACATAGGGAATTTCCAAATTTCCAAATCCAAACAAACTACTTACCTGCATTTTTGAGTTTCTTCTGTATCGATGAGCCATCCTTATACCCCAACTCATCGGCTATCTGCTGGTAGGTTTTGCCCTCCTCGCGCATAGACTTTATCAATTCGAGGCGCTCAGCCTCCTCAGCCTCGGCATCGAGGTTGCGCTCCTTAAGCATCGCAAAGGGCAGAGACAACAGAGACCGCAGAGACCACAAAGACCGCAGGGAGAACAAAAACAACAGAGACAACAGAGCCTGCAGGGACAGCAGGGAGAATTGATGATACCTTGTTTCGTTGTCGTCTCTTTCGTCCCCTTCGTCCCCACAAAAATTCCTCAAAAAATTTGCTTTTCGTAGTGGTTTTTCGTACCTTTGTTCGGATTATAGATGTTTGCGCATATACGCGTACACGCATAGGGCGAACGCGAGGAGCAAAACATAAGCAACAGAGACAATACAAGATATTAAATATCACACACTTAAAAACAATTAAACTCTAAAACAATTATGGCTAATACCAAAGAAAAGTTGTTCGCGGAGTTCCCTCCAGTATCTACTGAGCAGTGGGAGGCCGTCATTACAACTGACCTTAAGGGCGCAGATTATGAGCGCAAATTGGTATGGAAAACCGGCGAGGGCTTCGATGTACGCCCTTACTATCGTGCTGAGAACCTTGCACAGGTAGAGTATCTCGGCGCTGAGGCTGGTGAGTTCCCATTCGTACGCGGTGTGTCTAAGGACAACACTTGGCGTGTACACCAGACTATCTCGGTTGAGTGCGCTAAGGCAGCAAACGAGGAGGCTTTGAAGCTTCTTAACTCAGGCGTTGACTCGCTTGGTTTCTGCTTCTGCAACACTTGTGCTTGCGAGGTAGATATCGACGTTTTGCTTAAGGACATCGTTCCTACAGCTGTTGAGTTGACCTTCTGCGGTGGCGAGGCTGAGACTTTGGCAGCACTTGCAAACAAGGTGCTTACTAAGTATGCTAACGAGGAGAAGGATGCTTTGCGTCTCAACTTCTGCATCGACCCAATCATCAAGTCACTCTCTGTAAAGGGTACTTGCGGTTGCAAGGAGAACGAGCGTAACTGCTTCGATGTTATCGCAGAGCTTATCAAGGCTACAGCTGAGTACAAGCGCGTAAAGGTTGTGAACGTATCAGGTGCTACCTTCTCTAACGCTGGTTCTACCATCGTTGAGGAGCTTGGTTTCACCCTATCGGCTGCTCACGAGTACCTTGTAAAGCTTATGGAGCGTGGTCTATCAATCGACGAGGTTGCTCGCAAGATTCGCTTCACATTTGCAGTTACCTCTAACTACTTCCTTGAGATTGCTAAGTTCCGTGCAGCACGTATGCTTTGGGCTAACATCGTTAAGGCTTACAACCCTTCGAAGGATTGCTCAATGAAGATGGTTGCACACGCTGTAACCTCTACTTGGAACCAGACTGTTTACGACCCATACGTAAATATGTTGCGTGGTACTACTGAGGCTATGTCTGCAGCTATCGCTGGCGTACACTCGTTGGAGGTATTGCCATTCGACTACTCTTTCGAGGCAGCTACAGAGTTCTCAAAGCGTATCGCTCGTAACTCACAGCTTCTTTTGAAGCACGAGTCACACTTCGACCAGGTTGTTGACCCTGCAGGTGGTGCTTACTACATCGAGTCACTCACCTCAAGCATCGCTAAGGAGGCTTGGGCTCTCTTCTGCACTTTGGAGGAGAAGGGTGGCTACATCGCAGCATTCAAGGAGGGCGTAGTTGTAGAGCGCGTTAAGGCCTCTGCAGCAGCTAAGGATAAGGCTATCGCTACACGCCGTCTTATCTTGCTCGGTGCTAACCAGTATCCTAACTTCACAGAGGTTGCTGACGCTTCAATCTGCGAGTGCAAGGTAAAGCGCGAGGTTAAGGAGGAGAACGTTCTTGTACCTTACCGTGGTGCTATGGCATTTGAGGAGATGCGTATGAGCGTTGACCGCTCAGGTAAGACACCAAAGGCATTTATGCTTACTTGCGGCACTTTGGGTATGGCACGCGCACGTGCACAGTTCTCATGCAACTTCTTCGCTTGCGCAGGTATCCGTGTTGAGGACAACACATTCTTCAAGTCAGTTGAGGAGGGTGTTGAGGCAGCATTGGCATCAAAGGCAGAGATCGTTGTTGTATGTGCATCGGATGACGACTACGCAACCGTAGCTCCACGCGTTAAGGAGCTTTTGGGCGACAAGGCTATCCTTGTAGTAGCAGGTGCTCCAGCTTGCGCACCAGAGCTTGAGGCTCAGGGCATCACCAACTTCATCAACGTGAAGAGCAACGTATTGGAGACCTTGAAGGATTACTTAAAGAAGTTAGGCATCTAATCAGTTTATAGGCTATGAGAGCAAAATTTTCAGATTTAGAATATAAGGCTGCAGCCGCAGAGTGCTGCGCCGCTACTAAGGCTCCCAAGGAGGATTGGTTGACTGCCGAGCGTATCGCCGTTAAGGAGAACTATACTGCAGCCGACCTTGAGGGTATGGAGCATTTGAACTATGCAGCAGGTATCGCACCATTCCTTCGCGGTCCTTACTCAACAATGTATGTAATGCGTCCTTGGACTATCCGTCAGTATGCAGGTTTCTCTACTGCAGAGGAGTCTAACGCATTCTATCGTCGTAACCTTGCAGCAGGTCAGAAGGGTTTGTCTGTAGCGTTCGACCTTGCCACACACCGTGGTTACGATGCTGACCACCCACGTGTAGTAGGTGACGTAGGTAAGGCAGGTGTATCTATCTGCTCAGTAGAGGATATGAAGGTGTTGTTCAATGGTATTCCATTGGATCAGATGTCAGTATCTATGACTATGAACGGTGCAGTGCTTCCAGTATTGGCATTCTACATCGTTGCAGGTTTGGAGCAGGGCTGTACACTTGACCAGTTGGCAGGTACTATCCAGAACGATATCCTTAAGGAGTTCATGGTGCGTAACACATATATCTACCCACCAGAGTTCTCAATGAAGATTATCGCAGATATCTTCGAGTACACATCTAAGAATATGCCTAAGTTCAACTCAATCTCTATCTCTGGTTACCACATGCAGGAGGCAGGTGCTACAGCAGATATCGAGTTGGCTTACACCTTGGCAGACGGTCTTGAGTACTTGCGCGCAGGTATCAACGCAGGTATGTCTATCGACGCCTTTGCACCACGCTTGTCATTCTTCTGGGCTATCGGTATGAACCACTTTATGGAGATTGCAAAGATGCGTGCAGCACGTTTGTTGTGGGCTAAGAT